>CAJKQK010000009.1 GCA_905202055.1 uncultured Oxalobacter sp. | reverse complement strand
TTGCCCGAGCCGGATTGCCCGATAATGGCGACAAAATCCCCTGATTCAATATCCAGATTGACGTTTTTCAGGACATGAACCTGATTGTTACCCGATCCATAGATTTTGTTGATGTTTCGCAGTTCGATGATGTTCATGCTCATATCCTCGGCGGTCTGCTGCGTGTCGAGCTGGAACCGACTTTTTCATTTTTTCCGACTTCGGACGTGATGACCTGTTCTCCTTGAGCCAGTCCGGATTTGACTTCAGTGTAAACCCCATCGGAAATGCCGATTTCAATGTCCCGTTTTTCAACCTTGTTCTTGTCGGTGAGAATACGGACAAAATATTTGTCGTTCCGGTTCGAGATCGCGATAGTCGGAACGACCAGAACGTTGTCGGCAGAAGAGACGAGGATGGTATTCTGGGTCATCATGCCGATTCTGAGCTTTCCTTCGTCGTTTTTGACGTATGAACGGCCGTAGTAATACACAGCGGCTGTCGATGTGGAAGAAGAGGAACTTGAAGAACTGCTGCTCTTGCTGTAGCTGCCGTCCGTCAATGTCGTCAGACCCGGATCTATCGAATCCAGTTTTGCATGGAAAATCGTATTCGGTTCGGACAGAATCGTGTAATCGACTGGCATGCCGGGTCTGACTTTGGTGATATCGCCTTCAGAAATCTGGATGTCGATTTCCATATCGCCGAGGTTTGCAATCTGCACAATCGTTGGCGTTGTCTGGTTGGCATTGACCGTCTGGCCTTCTTCAACCGGGACGGATACGATCGTTCCGTTCAATGGTGCCCTGATCTTGGTGTATCCCAGATTGGTTTCATCCGTATTGATGGCAATCTGGGTCTGGCGGATCAGGGATTCCATTTCATTGACGTTTGCCCTGGCTGTCGCGTACGTATCCCTGGCGTTTTCAAGATTCTGTTGTGAGGTTGAATTCGTCTTGATCAATACGAGTTCACGGTCATATTGTTTTTTTGCGATATTCAAAAGAATTTTGCGGGCTTCCAGCTGGGCCTTGTAATTGGCAAGCTTTGCCTTGTCCGTATTCAGGGTGTTTTCCTGCGTCTGTGAATCGATTTCAGCGATCATGTCGCCCTGTTTGACTTCCTGTCCCAAAACGACGTAGAGTTTTTTGATCTGCCCTGACACCTGTGCACCGACATTGACGAGATTGACTGCGGCGACTTCACCGGTCGCTTCGACAACCTGGCTGACGTTGCCGATACGGGCTTTTTCCGTCATGTAAGTGACATCATCCTTGCTTGTGGCAAGCCAGTAGGCCAGTAAGGCAATTGTCAGAATAATGACAGCTGATACAGGAATCCAGACTTTTGGATTTTTCAGTTTTTTTATTTTTTCAAGTATGTTCGCGTTCATTCCGACAGCCGTTTCTTTGTCAAAAGTTCAGATTCAGGTGACATCATTTCCGGATTATTTCAAGCCTGTTTGAGTGTATAAATAGTGTTCTGTTCAAACAGCTTAACGGTTTAATACGTTTTGTTCCTGATATGAATTTAGTGCTTTTCACAAAGATTTACACGAAATTCAATAAGTTGTTACAAATGTATAAAGTTTTAATAAAACAGGCAGGAATGATAGCAGCAACTTTTGCACTTTCGGCTTGAAAGCGCGGCTAATCTTTTCGATATTGTTATAAGTTAATGAAGAATTGTAAAAACAGGCATGTTTATGATCCGGTCTGATAACAGGCTTCATAGAAAGAAATTTTATTTTTCCAGCCATCTGTTTTTCGAGTATGATGGCGACCTGTCAAGGAGTGATTTCTTTCCTGCAATTAGTGAGTTGAAGATTCGGGAATCGGAAACCAGTTCTTTTCGCGTTCATTTAAAGTCTGGATCATGGATTTCCTTTTTTTGTTAAAAGCCCTCATTATGGGAATAGTCGAGGGGGTAACCGAGTTTTTGCCTATTTCCTCGACGGGGCATCTCATTCTGGCAGGCAGCCTGCTGGATTTCACCGGCGAAAAAATCAAGGTATTTGAAATCGCCATTCAGTCCGGGGCCATGCTGTCAGTCTGCTGGGTATATCACGAGAAAATTATCAGCGTAACAAAAGGCTTCTTTACGAATGCAAGAGACCGCAAATTTGTCACCAATCTCATCATTGCCTTTTTGCCGGCGGCCATTTTGGGCGTTTCATTCAACAAGATTATCAAGGCTTATCTTTTTGCCCCTGTTCCTGTCGCTGCAGCGTTCATTATCGGTGGACTGGTCATTATTGTTGTCGAACGGAGAAATGAAAGAAATCCGGTTTCCAGAATCGAATCTATCGATGAAATGAGTATGCTGGATGCATTTAAAGTCGGGTGTGCACAGGCTTTCGCGCTGATTCCGGGAACCAGTCGATCTGGAGCAACCATTATCGGCGGGATGATTTGTGGACTGTCGCGCAAAGTCGCGACAGAATTTTCTTTCTTTCTGGCGATTCCGACTTTGTTCGGCGCAACCGTTTATTCCATATACAAGGAAAGAGCCCTCTTGTCGGTCGCGGATTTACCCTGGTTTTCCGTGGGCGCCGTTGCTGCGTTCATATCCGCGTTTATCTGCGTGCGCTGGTTGTTAAGATATATCAGCTCGCATAATTTCATCCCTTTTGCATGGTATCGTATTGCTTTCGGACTGTTCATATTAGTTAGCGCTTACTATGGCTGGGTCAATTGGGTTGATTAACGAAGACGGACGATATGGAACATTGTGAGCCGATGGATGAACTCTCTCGCCACAAGGCGCAGGAAATACTGCAATCGGTTTTCGGGTATTCCTCGTTTCGTGACCGGCAGGAAGAAATCATTTCCGGGATTATAAGCGGACACGACGCTCTGGTCCTGATGCCGACGGGTGGAGGGAAGTCGCTCTGTTACCAGATTCCTGCTCTGGTTCGGGACGGGGTCGGGATCGTCATTTCCCCATTGATTGCCTTGATGCAGGATCAGGTCGATGCGCTCGAAACAGCAGGTGTGCGGGCAGCCTATCTCAATTCAACCTTATCGTATGAAGAAGCTTCCCGTATCGAACGGGCCGTGCTGAAAAACGAGCTCGATCTCGTTTATATCGCTCCTGAACGGCTTGTGAGCGAACGTTGCCTGAACTGGCTTTCAAAAGCGGAAATCGCATTGTTCGCCATTGACGAAGCCCACTGCGTTTCCCAGTGGGGACATGACTTTCGTCCGGAATATATCCAGTTGTCGATCCTGCATGAATATTTTCCGGATGTGCCGAGAATTGCACTGACCGCAACGGCGGATGCATATACCCGTCAGGAAATACTCTCTCGCCTCAAACTCGAAAACTCGAGGCAGTTCATTTCCTCTTTTGACCGCCCCAATATCCGCTACTGTATCGTTGAAAAGGAGAACGGCCGTCATCAGTTGCTGGACTTCATTACATCGGAGCATCCGGGAGATGCAGGCATCGTTTATTGTCTCTCACGAAAGAAAGTGGATGAAACAGTCGCGTTTCTGGTCGAACATCATATCAATGCACTGCCTTATCATGCCGGTATGGATGCGCAGACGCGCTCAGTCAATCAGTCCCGCTTTTTAAGGGAAGACGGCATCGTCATGGTGGCGACTATCGCCTTTGGCATGGGAATCGACAAGCCCGACGTCCGGTTCGTCGCCCATCTGGATTTGCCGAAAAGCATGGAAGGCTATTATCAGGAAACGGGACGTGCCGGACGGGACGGCAACCCGGCAACGGCTTGGATGTCGTATGGCTTGCAGGATGTCGTTCAGCAGCGCCGGATGATTGACGAGTCGGATGCCGATCCCGAACACCGGCGCATTCAGATCGGCAAGCTGGATGCCTTGCTGGGTTTTTGTGAAACCCTGACATGCAGGCGTGTCCGTTTGCTGGAATATTTTGGTGAATCAGCTTCCCCATGCGGGAATTGTGATACCTGCCTGACTCCTCCGGTCGCCAAAGACGGGACAAAAGATATGCAAAAACTGCTCTCGACTATTTATCGGGTAGGTCAGCGTTTTGGGGCGGTGCATGTTATTGATGTATTGCGCGGTATCAGTTCCGAACGTATTTTGCAGTGGCGACACGACCAGCTGTCGACTTTCGGCATCGGTGCAGGGCAGAGTGTGGCGGAATGGCGAAGTGTGCTGAGGCAGGCCATCGCGGCACAGTATGTCTGGGTTGATATGGACGAGTACAACGCCCTGAAACTGACCGAACTGGCACGCCCGATTCTGAAAGGCGAAAAAACGGTTTTGTTGCGGCAGTATCAGAAGCCGGAGAAGAAGCGCCGGGAAAAGACCAAACCGACATTCTCGCAGCTCGTTTTGCCACCGCAGGAGCAGAAGCTGTTCGAAAAATTGCGCTGGTGGCGGATGGAAATCGCACGTGAACAGAACATGCCTGCTTATGTCATTTTCCAGGATGCCACATTGCGTGAAATAGCGCTTGCAAAGCCAGTGACGGTCGAAGAGCTGAAACAGATTTCAGGAATTGGCGACAAACGCCTCTCCCTGTGGGGCGAAGACATTATCAGGCTGGTGAACGAATTTAACGTGTCCGTTTAGCTTTTTTCTGCTTGCCCTGTTTTTTTGCTATGGCTTGCTGAATTTTGAAAAGGGTTCCTGAATCGGGTGTGACGTTGAAACGGGTCCAGCTCGGGCCGACTCCGGCCAATCCCAGTTTGCCCTTCCATACGATATCTTTTGGAATCGGACCGGATTGCCCATGAATGATGAGAACGCGGCCTGAGAAATGGGAAAGCAGCGTATTCACTTTCTGCCGGATTTCGGAAAAACCGTCTCGGGAGGATGTTTTTACATTGTATGGATTGCCGTCCGTAAACAGGACAATGGCTTTGGCGTGTTCCCGTGTGGCCTGCCGGAAAACCAGTTCGAGCCAGTTTTTGTTGGCAATCGTTCTGTCCTCGAATTCATTGTTTCTTCCGGCTGCGGCAAGATAATTATTGTTATTGGCGGGAAGGTGAAGTGTGGCGAAAAGAATATGGCCGTAAGACCAGTAAAAGTTTTCGGAATAGGCTGAGAAGCGGCTGCTTAACGACTGGCGGGTCAGGTTTAAAGGATGATTTCCAAGTGAGTGCCCACTGTCGAAAAAAATCTCTCTCAGCCTGGTCAATCGTTCTATGGAAACAGGATTTCCTCTTGGGTTTTTGCAGGTGACCCAGTCACCAGCTGCCAGAGAGACGATAACAGGGTGATGGACATCGTTCAACATCTCTTTCCGTTCAGTATACAGATCATCGTTGCACGATTCGGTAACGGACTTGATGCCGTTTATGACGATAAATGCAGGCGCGCTGTTTTTAAGCCGGGCAAGTTCTTTTTTCAGTTGAACATGGTTATTGCCGGCAGGCTGATCCATTGCGATGAAATAAAACGAACCGACCTGCCCGTTCTTCGACGCAAAACACGTCGTGATGACGCCAAAGGTCAACAGAACGGAGAGTATCCATTTTTTCATGATGTCTTTCATAAAAAAACAAATAACGGAAATTGATAATTCTTTTATTGTAAGTCTTTTAGCTGTTTTTTTAATGAATAGAGTTGTTCCAGCGCTTCGCGAGGGGACAAGCTGTCCGGATCAAGTTCGTCGAGCATTTCGATAACAGGGGAAAACTGTTCGGAAATTTCAGGCGCAGTTTCCTCCATTTGTGTTGACGGCGAATAGGAAAACAGGCTGAGCTGGTCTTTTCCGGGCATGAAATGGGATTCCAGTTCGGTCAGATGTTTTCGGGCGACTCGAATGACATTGGCCGGAACACCTGCCAGTTTTGCCACCTGAAGTCCGTAACTTTGCGAAGCCGGGCCCGGTTCCACGGAATGCAGGAAAACGATATTGTCTTTATGTTCGACTGCCGAAAGGTGAACGTTTTCTGCCGTCGGACAGGTTTCAGGCAATTGGGTCAGTTCGAAATAATGTGTGGCGAACAGGGTGAAACTGCGGCTGCTTTCGATGAGGTGAAGTGCAATGGCCCATGCCAGCGCCAGACCGTCGAAAGTGGATGTACCGCGACCGATTTCATCCATCAAAACGAGCGAGTTTTCCGTCGCACCGTTTAAGATGGCTGCCGCTTCGGTCATCTCGACCATGAAAGTCGAGCGGCCTCCCGCCAGATCGTCAGCCGCACCGATGCGGGTGAAAATGCGGTCGATCGGACCGATGACAACCTGATCGGCCGGGACGAAACTGCCTATATAAGCCAGCAGGACGATCAGTGCCGTCTGTCTCATGTAAGTCGACTTGCCGCCCATATTGGGGCCGGTAATCAGAAGGAATTTTTTGTTGTTCGACAGTTCGCAGTCGTTTGCGATAAAACGTTCTATCCTGTTTTCGATAACCGGATGACGTCCCTGTTCAATATGAATGACTGAATCATCAGTCAGTTCAGGCCTTGTCCAGTTCTGCCTCTGGGCATGGAATGCCAGTGCGGACAACACATCAAGCCGGGCCGTGTTTCTGGCGATTTCCTGAAGTGGACTGATATAGATGACCAGATCCTGCAATAATTTTTCATAGAGGCTTTTTTCCAGTGCAAGCGCTCTTTCACGCGCCGACAGTACCTTGTCTTCGAATGCCTTCAGTTCCGGTGTGATATATCGTTCGGTATTTTTAAGTGTTTGCCTGCGACGGTAATCGTCCGGTACCTTGGATACCTGCCCCTGAGTCACTTCGATGTAAAAACCGTGAACGCGATTGTATTCCACACGCAGATTGGCAATGCCTGTTCTTGCACGTTCACGCGCTTCAAGATCGACCAGAAACTGGCCGGCATTGTCGGCGAGCGATCGAAGCTCATCGAGTTCGTGACTGAATCCCTCGGCTATGACTCCTCCATCGCGAATCATGGCAGCCGGTTCATCATTGATGGCGTGCTCAAGCAGGTCAAGACAGGCGGCAGGAACGGTGAGTTTCCTGTGAATTTCTTTCAGGAGCGAAGCACCGTCATCCATGACGCACTGATCGAGATAAGAGCGAAGTCCCGGCAATTGCTGAAGTCCATAACGCAAGGCGGCCAGATCACGGGGGCGGGCTGAATAAAGTGCAATACGGGAAACGATACGTTCGATATCGGGAATATTGCCGAGTGTGCTGCGCAATCCATCGATCACGCAGGCATCCGTCAAGGCTGTGATCGTTGCATGACGGGCACGTGCAACGGACTGGTTGCGGCTGGCATGGTGAATCCAGTGCCGTAACAAGCGTGCACCCATCGATGTCCTGCAGTGATCCAGTTCCGAAAAAAGGGTAGGCGATTCGTTGCGTCCGCTGTCTGTGCGGATAGGTTCGGTCAATTCGAGATTGCGTCTCGTCATCGCGTCCATCGTGATGAAATCGTCTTCCGTTTCAATGGACAGGGCACGGACGTGCTGCAGGTTTTGCGATTGGGTCGTATGGGCGTATTTCAGGATGGCGCCGCATGCTCCCAATGCCGAATTGACTTCTCCGGCGCCGAATCCGTCAAGAGTGATGACATTCAACTGTTCAAGAAGCTCTTTTTTTCCGTTTTCGTGATCGAAATGCCATTCCGGAACGGTCACGATACGCCCTGAAATATTCCATAAAAGCGATTTGTCGAAACCGTCGGCAATCAGGATTTCTGCCGCGCCGATCCGCTCGAGTTCCTGTTGCAGGCGGGTAGCGAGATATTTTTCATCGACGGTAACGTCCAGCAGTTTAAGTGATCCGCTGGACAGGGAAAGCCATGCCATACCCAGCGTCATTTGTTTGCGGTTTTTAAGGCAATTGACAGCCAGAAGGGGCCTGTCCGCTTTTTCAGGCAACAGATTTGAATCGGTCAGTGTCCCGGGAGTGACGATACGGACAACCTTGCGTTCCACCGGCCCTTTGCTGGTAGCCGGATCACCGATTTGTTCGCAGATTGCAACGGATTCACCGGTGGCGATCAGTTTGGCGAGGTACTGGTCAAGCGCGTGAAACGGGATACCAGCCATTGCAATGTTTTTGCCTGTAGTGGCGCGCTGCGTCAGGGTAATGCCCAGAATTTTCGAGGCGATAACGGCATCGTCGAAAAACAACTCGTAAAAATCGCCCATCCGGTAGAACAAAAGCATATCAGGATGCTCTGCCTTGATGCGCAGGTATTGCTGCATCATGGGTGTTTGTTTGGTCGAGTCGGGTGTCGCTGGCTGCCTTGAGGCAGACCGTGTGGATGGTGGCGTCATACGTTTAACAGGACAGGTTAAAACGATTTTTATCGCTAAAAGTTACATTTTCTTCAATGCAAGCACCATTGTACTGTCTGGCAGGGAAGGAGGCAAAAAAAGAGCGCATAAAACGCTTTTTTCCAGATTTTTCTTCCAGGAGCGGAAGAAGTGTTTTGTTTGTTTTTAAAGGAATATACCGGAAAAAAGGAAAATGAAAAATCCCTGAATTTCCCATTTTACGAAGTTTTTTCCGATTCAACCCGACTGTTTTTCCCATAAAATTTTGAGGAAGAACCGCATCCGTCAACGCATATGAAAGCTGAGTTTGATCAAATTTTTTATACTTAATTCAGCCGTTGTTTTGGTATTTTGGGACAAGGAGATTACTGGTGAAGTGGCTTGTTTGCTGCGTTTGAAGCGAATTTTTCCGTTTCAGTCAGCCGGTTTTGATTCGATTGTGTCGCCAGCAGGAAATAAAAACCTTTGTTATTCTGGCGAACACATCTTGTGTCATCCACGAAGAAAACAGCTTCGAATCTGAACAATCCGCATCGAATCAGATCAGGTTGCCAGACACTGCAGAACAACTATTTGAACAGGTAAATACTCTATGAACCAGGGACTATTCGTCACCAAGCGTGATGGAAGAAAAGAGCGTATCGATCTCGATAAAATACATCGGGTCATTGACTGGGCTGCCGAGGGACTGAATAACGTGTCGGTTTCGCAGGTGGAACTGCGTTCCCAGATCCAGTTTTATGACGGAATCCGGACGTCGGATATTCACGAAACCATGATCAAATCAGCCGCAGACCTGATTTCCGGAGACACTCCGGATTATCAGTATCTTGCAGCTCGTCTGGCGATTTTTCACTTGCGTAAAAAGGCGTATGGCCAGTTCGAGCCACCTAAACTGTATGATCACGTCGTCAGGCTTGTTGAGTTGGGAAAGTACGATTCTCATCTGCTGGAAGATTACTCTCCGGAGGAATTCGCGGAAATGGATGGGTTCATCGATCACTGGCGTGACATGAATTTTTCCTATGCGGCGGTGAAGCAGCTGGAAGGAAAGTATCTGGTTCAGGACAGGGTTACCGGTGAAATTTACGAGAGTGCCCAGTTCCTCTACATTCTGGTTGCGGCCTGCCTGTTTTCCCGATATCCGAAACAAACGCGTCTGGATTACATCAGACGTTTTTATGAGGCGGCCTCAACCTTCAGGATTTCCCTGCCAACACCGATCATGGCAGGAGTACGGACGCCAACACGGCAGTTCAGTTCATGCGTGCTGATCGAATGTGGCGACAGTCTCGATTCCATCAATGTGACGGCCAGTGCGATTGTGAAATATGTTTCCCAACGCGCAGGCATTGGCGTGAACGCTGGCCGCATTCGGGCGCTTGGCAGTCCGATCCGTGGCGGCGAAGCGTTCCATACCGGGTGCATCCCGTTTTACAAGCATTTCCAGACAGCCGTGAAGTCCTGCTCGCAGGGTGGCGTCCGGGGTGGAGCGGCGACCGTGTATTATCCTCTGTGGCATCTGGAAGTCGAAAGCCTGCTTGTCCTGAAAAACAATCGTGGTGTGGACGACAATCGTGTCCGCCATCTGGATTACGGGGTGCAACTGAACCGTCTGATGTACCAGCGCCTGATTCAGGGGGGTGATATCACGCTGTTCAGCCCCTCGGACGTGCCGGGACTTTACGATGCCTTTTTTGCCGATCAGGATGAGTTCGAACGCCTGTATTCGCTCTATGAAGCGGACGGCGGCATCCGCAAAAAAACAGTGAAAGCGGTCGAATTGTTTTCACTGATGATGCAGGAGCGGGCGTCCACTGGCCGCATTTACATCCAGAATGTCGACCATTGCAACACGCACAGCCCGTTTGATCCGGCTGTCGCACCGGTTCGCCAGTCCAACCTTTGTCTGGAAATTGCGCTTCCGACAAAACCGCTGAACGATATCAATGATGAAAACGGTGAAATTGCATTGTGTACCCTGTCGGCTTTCAATCTGGGGGCAATCGATTCACTGGATGAACTGGAAGAACTGGCGATTCTGGCTGTCCGTGCACTGGATGCATTACTCGATTATCAGGATTACCCGATTCTCGCGGCGAAAAATGGCGCGATGGGACGGCGGACGCTTGGTATTGGTGTCATCAATTTTGCCTGTTACCTGGCAAAACACGGTGTGCGCTATTCTGACGGCAGCGCGAATAATCTGACGCACAAAACATTTGAAGCGATCCAGTATTATTTGTTGAAAGCGTCAAATGAACTGGCGAAAGAACAGGGAGCCTGTCCCTGGTTCGGGGAAACGTCTTATGCAAAGGGCATTTTGCCTGTCGATACTTACAAGAAAGATCTGGACGCTATTTGCAATGAACCTTTGCATTATGATTGGGAAGGCCTGCGCGAAAATATCAGGCAGTACGGTTTGCGCAACTCGACCCTTTCCGCGCTGATGCCTTCCGAAACGTCTTCGCAGATTTCGAATGCGACCAACGGCATCGAACCGCCACGGGGCCATATCAGTATCAAGGCATCAAAAGACGGAATACTCCGTCAGGTCGTGCCGGATTATGAACAACTGAAAGACGCTTACGAACTGCTATGGGACTTGCCGGACAACAACGGTTATCTGCAACTGGTCGGTTTGATGCAAAAGTTTGTCGATCAGGCGATTTCGGCCAATACCAATTACGATCCGGCGCGTTTCCCATCCGGAAAGGTACCGATGACACAGCTTTTGAAAGACTTGTTGATGGCGTACAAGCTGGGCGTAAAGACACTTTATTACCAGAATACCCGGGACGGTGCGGAAGATTCCCAAGGCGATCTTCAGGCTGGCAAACAGGATGACAGCTGCGAGGGTGGGGCATGCAAGATATAAGTTTTCGGTGTGCTTTCTCTGGACAATGAGCAAGAAAGCAATGATAAATACAAGGCGGGACAAGCGGCGGCCTGCCCCGGAAAATGAATAATCGAGATCAAGTTTATGGCTTATACAATTTTCTCCCAGACCAGGAACGACCAGTTGCTCGAACCGATGTTTTTCGGGCAGCCGGTGAACGTGGCCCGTTATGACCAGCAAAAGCATGAAATTTTTGAAAAACTGATTGAAAAACAATTGTCTTTTTTCTGGCGTCCGGAAGAAGTCGACGTGTCACGCGACCGTATCGATTATCAGGCACTGCCGGAACATGAAAAGCATATTTTCATCAGTAACCTGAAATACCAGACCCTGCTGGATTCGATTCAGGGGCGCAGCCCCAACGTGGCGCTCCTGCCACTGGTGTCGATTCCTGAACTGGAAACCTGGATTGAAACCTGGTCTTTTTCCGAAACCATCCACTCGCGTTCCTATACCCATATCATCCGCAATATCGTCAATGATCCGGCAATCGTATTCGACGACATTGTCAGCAATGAAAACATCCTCAAACGTGCAAAGGACATTTCAGCTTATTACGACGAGCTGATTGAAATGACCGGATATTATCATCTGCTGGGAGAAGGAAGCCATCAGGTCAATGGCAAAACGGTTCATGTCAGTTTGTACGAATTGAAGAAGAAACTCTACATGTGTCTGATGAGCGTTAACGTACTCGAGGCCATTCGTTTTTATGTCAGTTTTGCCTGTTCGTTTGCGTTTGCAGAACGTGAACTCATGGAAGGCAACGCCAAAATCATTCGCCTGATCGCGCGAGACGAGGCACTGCATTTGACTGGTACGCAACATATACTGAATCTCATGCGATCCGGTGCAGACGATCCGGATATGGCAAAAATTGCCGAAGAATGCCGCCAGGAAAGCATCGATCTGTTCGTCCGTGCTGCCGAGCAGGAAAAAGAATGGGCCGATTATCTGTTCAGGGATGGTTCCATGATCGGGCTTAACCGGGATATCTTGTGCCAGTATGTGGAATACATCACCAATACCCGTATGCAGGCTGTCGGCATGCCGCTTGCGTTTGAAACACGTTCCAATCCAATTCCATGGATCAATGCCTGGCTGGTTTCCGACAATGTTCAGGTTGCGCCACAAGAAGTCGAGGTGAGTTCGTATCTGGTTGGCCAGATCGACGCAGAAGTCAATACTGACGATTTGAGTCAATTTCAACTGTAATGACTGAATTGGATAACAATATGTATTTGCAGCAGACCGGTTTATCAGGACAGGACAATGAAACCGGTGCGTCTGATGATCGCGTATTCGTCACGCTAAAAACAGGTGGTGGCAAATTATGTTATCCGGAAAAAGCGGGTTCATTGCTGGAGGCGCTGGAATATCACGGAATCGCTGTCGAATATCAGTGTCGTTCCGGTTATTGTGGATCGTGTCGTTGTCGGATGACGGAAGGAAAAGTGAGCTATCATCAACAAGCTCTGGCGCTGATTAATGATGGTGAAATTTTGCCCTGCTGCTGTGTACCGGAAAGTGATATTGAGCTGGATATATAGCCTGTTCAATTTTTCATGTCTGTATCGAAATAAAGGAGCGACAAACAAAAAGGAGCGCATTTTGCGCTCCTTTTTGTTGAGTTTTCGAAAAACGGAAATCAGTTTTTGGACTGGTCAACCAGTTTGTTCTTGGCAAGCCATGGCATCATGGCACGCAGACGGCCGCCGACCTGTTCTATCGGATGTTCTGCGGTCAAACGGCGGCGGGACAGCAGGGTAGGTGCATTAGCCTTGTTTTCCAGAATGAAGCTCTTGGCATATTCGCCGGTCTGGATGTCTTTCAGAGCCTGACGCATCGCATTCTTGCTTTCTTCCGTGATGACTTTAGGGCCGGTGACGTATTCGCCGTATTCAGCATTGTTGGAAATGGAATAGTTCATGTTGGCGATACCGCCTTCCTGAATCAGATCGACGATCAGTTTCAGTTCGTGGCAGCATTCGAAATAAGCCATTTCAGGAGCGTAGCCTGCTTCAACCAGTGTTTCAAAACCGGCCTTGATCAGTTCAACGGCACCACCGCACAAAACGGCCTGTTCGCCGAACAGGTCGGTTTCGGTTTCTTCGCGGAAGGTCGTCTGGATGATGCCGGCACGGCCACCGCCGTTAGCCATGGCATAAGACAGGGCGATGTCGCGAGCCTTGCCGGATTTGTCCTGATAAACGGCGATCAGATGAGGAACGCCGCCACCCTGGGTATAGGTGCTGCGAACGGTATGACCAGGTGCTTTCGGGGCGATCATGATGACGTCGAAATCGGCACGTGGAACAACCTGACCGTAATGAACGCCGAAACCGTGGGCGAAAGCCAGAACGGCGCCCTGTTTCGCATTGGGTGCAACGCTTGCGTTGTATACGTCAGGAATGTTTTCGTCCGGAAGAAGCATCATGATGATGTCGGCATCCTTGACGGCTTCGTTGACTTCCCTGACTTTCAGGCCGGCGCCTTCAGCCTTGCTCCAGGACGCCCCGTTTTTGCGCAGGCCAACTGTAACGTCAACACCGGAATCATGCAGATTCAGTGCATGTGCGTGACCCTGGGAACCGTAACCGAGGACGGTTACTTTTTTACCTTTAATTAAGGACAGATCGCAGTCCTTGTCATAAAAAACGTTCATTTATGTTTCCTAATCAAAAATACAAAAAATAAAACTGGCTAAACTTTCAGGATACGTTCACCGCGTCCAATGCCTGAACCACCGGAACGGACTGTTTCCAGAATGGCCGTGCGGTCGATCGATTCAATGAAAGCGTCCAGTTTGGCTTTGTCGCCGGTTAATTCAATGGTATAGGCACGATCGCTGACATCAATGATTCTTCCACGGAAGATGTCAGCGGTACGCTTGATTTCCTCACGTTCCTTGCCGACGGCACGAATCTTGATCATCATCATTTCGCGTTCGACGAAATATCCATCCGTCAGGTCGACGACCTTGACGACTTCGATCAGGCGGTTCAGATGTTTGGTGATCTGTTCGATCACGTCATCCGAGCCGATGGTGACCACAGTCATGCGGGACAGCGTAGGATCTTCGGTCGGCGCAACGTTCAGGGTTTCGATGTTATAGCCGCGTGCAGCGAAAAGTCCGACAACACGAGCCAGTGCGCCAGCTTCGTTTTCCAGAAGTACAGAAATTATGTGTCGCATGTTATTTGTCCTCCAGACTCATCACCATTTCAGTCAATCCTTTGCCTGCCTTGACCATTGGCCAGACATTTTCGGTCGAATCTGTCAGGATGTTCAGGAAAACCAGCTTGTCTTTCATCGAAAAGGCTTCTCTCAGGGCACCTTCGACATCCACGGCTTTTTCAACTTTCATACCAACATGGCCATAAGCTTCCGCCAGCTTGTTGAAATCAGGAAGCGACGCGACATAGGTTTCCGAATAACGGGATTCATAGTCCAGACGCTGCCATTGACGAACCATACCCAGCACACCGTTGTTCAACATAATGATTTTCGGTGTCAGGTTGTATTGTTTGCAGGTAGCCAGTTCCTGAATGTTCATCTGGATGGAACCTTCGCCGGTGATACAGGCAACCGTGGCGTCCGGATTGGCCATCTGGATACCCATTGCATACGGCAGGCCGACACCCATCGTTCCCAAACCGCCGGAATTCAGCCAGCGGCGTGGCTTGTCGAACGGATAGTACTGGGCTGCCCACATCTGGTGCTGGCCGACGTCGGAAGCGACGAAAGCGTCACCCTTGGTGACTTCCCACAGTTTTTCGATAACGTACTGGGGCTTGATGACCTGATCGGTCTGTTCATACTTCAGGCAATCTTTCTTGCGCCATTCATTGATCTGTTTCCACCATGACGCCATCGCTTGCGGATTGGTCGATGCTGTTGGCGTGGCGTCGAGCTGTGCCAGCATTTCCTGCAGTACGTCCTTGACGTTTCCGACGATAGGAATGTCGACCTTGACCCGTTTCGAAATGGAAGACGGATCGATATCGATATGAATGATCTTGCGTGGAACCCGTGAAAAATGATCCGGATTGCCGATAACACGGTCGTCGAAACGGGCACCGATGGCGATCAGGACATCGCAGTTCTGCATGGCCATATTGGCTTCATATGTGCCGTGCATGCCTGGCATGCCAAGATATTTTTCACTGGAAGCGCGATAACCGCCGAGCCCCTGAAGTGTGGTGACACAGGGAACGTCAAGACGGTCGACGAGCTGGTTCAGTTCTGGTGCGGAGTCCGAGAGGATGACGCCGCCGCCGGCATAAACTAGCGGACGTTCGGCCTGAAGCATCATCTGTACGGCTTTGCGGATTTGTCCGGTATGGCCTTTGTCGATCGGCTTGTAGGACCGCATTTCGATTTCCTTCGGATAATCGTAAAGGCCAGCCTGCATGCTGACATCCTTCGGAATATCGACCAGAACAGGGCCCGGACGGCCTGTAGATGCAATATAGAATGCTTTTTTGATCGTTACTGCAAGATCCTTGACGTCTTTGACGAGAAAATTGTGTTTGACGCATGGACGTGTGATGCCGACCGCGTCGCATTCCTGGAAAGCGTCCGAACCAATTGCATGGGTGGAAACCTGACCGCTGATCAGAACGAGCGGAATGGAATCCATATAAGCGGTTGCCAGACCGGTAATGGCATTCGTTACGCCAGGGCCGGAGGTAACCAGCGCGACACCGACTTTGCCGGAGCTGCGAGCATAGGCATCAGCAGCGTGAACGGCAGCCTGTTCGTGACGGACCAGGATATGCCTGAATTTATCCTGTTTGTAAATAGCATCATAAATATAGAGAACGGAACCACCCGGGTATCCGAAAACGTGCTCTACGCCTTCATCGGCCAGACTTCTGACTAGTATGTCAGAGCCTGTCATTTCTAAACTCATACTTCCTTCCTTTCAAGGTCCACTGGAAATTGATCGGATGCTCTTTCCTGACGAATTCGAGTGTATTACGAAACAAATTTCACATTTTATTGTGAAATTTGAGGAATAAACATCAATTTCTCGTACTTGTGGCACGGGTCAGAGCAAACAGCTTTCAAAGTAGCAAAGCATGTCTTCACGACAGGCGGCATTATGAGCACCATGTGAGAAAACCATTCCGCCAGAGGGTATATAAAGCGGATAACAGATATCAGCCTGCGCTTTTTGGTCAAGCTATACTCAATTACAAATGTACAACACTTCAACAATTGTATAAAGTGGATAATTTTACACTACATCTGCACAAGAAGACCTTTTCTTGTTAGCATTTGCACCTGATTGACACAGTCACAGTGTGTTTTTTTTAAACCAGTAAGGTTGATCCTTCTGCCAAATAGAATGGCAACTGACAAAGAATTATCCGATTTTCTGGCTGGCGTTGAAAAACGCGCATTCAAACAGGCAGTCTATGCCGTGCGTAAAGATGAGTCTGCGCTTGATATTGTCCAGGATGCCATGATCAAACTCGCGGAAAAATATGGCGACAAGCCCTCTGCCGAGTTGCCGATGCTATTCCAGCGCATTCTGCAAAATACGATCAGCGATTTTTTTCGCCGGGAAAAAGTCAGAAATACCTGGGTGAGTCTGTTTTCCAGCATGTCCACTACGGCGGACGGTGAAGATTTCGATGTTCTGGAAATATATCAGAGCGAATCGGAAAACGATGTCGTAGAATCGTCTGCAGAGAAGCTCGAACGCGCTGAAATGTTAAGAATTATCGAGGAAGAAGTAGAAAAGTTGCCTTCACGTCAACGCGAAGCCTTTCTGATGCGTTACTGGAATGATATGGATGTCGCCGAAACGGCAGAAGCGATGAAATGTTCGGTGGGAAGCGTCAAAACGCATTGTTCCCGCGCAACGCATGCATTGGCAAAAGCCCTGAAAGCACGAGGGATAGAATTATGAATATGAATGAACAGGATTTTGCTTACAAGGTGAGACACGCCTTGAATGAGCGACTTGAGGATTTGCCTGAAAGCATTTCAGAGCAACTGGCTAACGCACGTACACAGGCAATCAAACGCAAGAAAAAGAGCAAGCCTCTTTATGTCAGCCTTTTTCAGCAGTTATTTGCAGGAGCTTCTTCTGGCACGTCGGGAAATGTTTCCTGGACAAACCGTCTTGGCCTGAGTTTGCCCATACTTGTGCTGGTTGTCGGCATGGCCGGTATTTTCCATCATGAACAGCAGCGCCAGATCCGCGAAATCGCCGATATCGACATCGCCGTTCTGTCGGATGAATTGCCTCCATCAGCCTACGCCGATAATGGATTCAGGGCTTATATCGTCGACCGGTCCGGAGTCTGACCGATGCGGCCCGACCATCCCGTAAAGAAATCGGTCCCGAAGTGGGTCATGACGGTCGTTGTAGTGATCGTTATTGCCTTCGGGGTGGTTTACGCCATTTTGCCTGCGGATAATCTGAAAGCCTTTATTGGAATGGAAGATAGCCAGGTTGCCGCTGAGGATTCCTGGAACAAATTGACGCCGTCCCAACAGGATGCATTGGCGCCACTGGAAAAAGAATGGAACGGCATGAGCGCCGCGCAAAAGAAAAAATGGCTGGAAGTCGCGAAAAAAGCTGAAAATATGTCGCCGGAAGACAAGGAACGCTTTAAAACCCATATTCAGGACTGGCTGAATCTGACACCGGAACAGCGTCGTCAGGCGCGCCAGAATTTCATCGGATTCAAAAAACTGGGGTCGCAGCTCAAGACGGAGCAATGGCACGAGTATCAGAAATTGCCGGAAGAAAAGAAACAGGCACTCGCCGCCAGAGCCAGGTCGAAGAGACGGCTGGCCAACCTGACGGGTGAACCCTCTTCAAACAAGGTCGTCGAACCGATCAAACAGCCGGAAAAACCGCTGAACAATCAGCCTGCACAGGAAGAAGTGCCGGAATACTGGCGTTAACATCCTTTCTTCAGCGGCAACCCGTGCGGGCATTTGTCTTCTGTATAGCCTAACTGTGTTTCAAGCCTGTCCGGAGTCGCCTCGCTTCCTGTGGTGTTGTGAGAAGGGGACGGTAAATTTCGATGCGATCGTGCGCTTTCAGTTCGGTATTGAAATGGCGTTTTTTTCCATATATCCCGACTTCATTTTCCCGGATCTGAAAGGACAGGCAGTTTGATATGCCACTTTTTTCGATAGCCTCGATCAGTGTTGTTTTTTCAGGAACCTGAATGTCCAGAATGATCTGCTTGTCCTCCCGGATATGGCAGACCTGAACGGGAATGGTTTTTGAATTGACGGGATTCTCAGCCATAGACTTTTCTCGCGCGTTCGCAGAATGCATCGACAAGACTGTTGGTGACAATATCGAAAACCGGACCGATCAGTTTTTCCATGAAAAAATGGGAAAATTCATAGTTCAGATGCAGTTCGACGCGGCACGTTTTTTCGTCCAGGGCCGTAAATGTCCACTGGCCGTTCAATTTTCGAAATGGCCCGTTTACCAGCCTCATTTTGATGGATGTTGGCGCCACATTGATATTGTGAGTGGTAAAGCTCTGCCGGATGCCGCAAAAATTCAGCGACAGAGTGGCAATCGCCGTCTGGCGGCTAACGTCACGCTGTACATCGACACTGTCGCACCAGGGAAGAAACGAGGGATATGCCTCGATATCTTCCACCAGAGCGAACATTTGTTCTGCACTATAGTTCTGCAGCACGGATTTGTGTACGATCGTCATCTATGAATGAAGTGGTTTTGATAGAATCTCTATTTTATACAAGGAAGTTTTTTTCACTATGACTATTGCCGATAACAAAAAAGCTTTTCACGATTATTTTATCGAAGAGCGCTTCGAAGCGGGAATGGCTTTGGAAGGATGGGAAGTCAAATCCATTCGTGCCGGAAGGGTACAACTAAAAGAGGCTTATGTCATCGTCAAGGGAGCGGAAATTTTTCTCTTCGGCGCACACATCAGTCCGCTTCCGACTGCCTCGACCCATATCAAGCCGGATCCTGTCAGGGACAGAAAACTGTTGATGCACGCTGACGAAATCAGCAAACTGATCGGCAAGGTCGAACGGGCCGGTTACACGCTTGTTCCATTGAATCTGCATTTTTCAAAAGGGCGGATCAAATGTGAAATCGGGCTCGCCAAGGGCAAGAAGCAATACGATAAACGGGAAAGCGAAAAAGAAAGGGACTGGCAGCGGGAACAGCAAAAGATCATGAAACAGAATATCCGCTGATTCCGGTTTTCTTTCTTTTTCTAGTCTTCCGCTTCCCTGATCCATGCCATCAGGATGGCTTCAAGGACTTTTTCATTCGAACGGTCGGGATCGTCGTCGAAATCCTCCAGTTTGCAGATCCAGTCGTGCATATCGGTAAAACGGACGCTTAATGGATCGACGTCCGGATACCGGTCAAACAGTTCTTCGGCGATTCTTTGGGTGTCAGACCATTTCATGATGATTCCCGCAAGTTGGCCATCAGCGTTCGCTGACAAGATTGATCGTATATTTCGGAATTTCAACCGTCAGATCTTCATCTCCGACTTTAGCCTGACAGGACAGTCGGGAATCCGCTGTAAGTCCCCATGCACGGTCGAGCATGTCTTCCTCTTTTTCGCTCATTTCAGAGAGAGAGTCGTAGCCTTTTTTGACGATGACGTGACAGGTACTGCATGCGCCGCGTTTTCCGCAGGCATGTTCGATTTCGATATGATTGTCCAGCAAGGCATCGCAGATCGAGGTGCCTTCAGGCGCTTCGATATCGGCCCCATCAGGGCAGAGTACGGCATGAGGCAAAACGGTAATTTTTGGCATTTTCGCTTCCCGTTATCGGTGTATTAAATGATGTCTCTGACGGTTTTCCCGGACAAGGCTTTCTGAATGCTCCGGTTCATCCGTCTTGCCGCAAATGTTTCCGTACCTTTGGACAGGGCTTCGATAGCGGCGTGAATGGCTGAGGTGGAATCGTCGTTAAGAAGCTTTTTGGTGACTTCCATCAGGGCTTCAATTGCGGTGCGTTCGGTTTCGTTCAACAAATCGCCGTCTGAATCGAGTGCCGCTTGCGTTGCCTGAATGGTCCGTTCTGCTTCGACTATTTCTTCACGCAAGGCGCGTTGTTGCATATCCGTTTCAGCACTTTTTCCGGATTCTTCCAGCATTCTGGCGATTTCATTATCGGTCAGGCCGTAAGACGGTTTGACGACGATTGACGCTTCAACGCCCGAGTGCGTTTCACGGGCAGAAACCGACAGCAAGCCATCGGCATCGACCTGGAATGTGATCCGGATACGGGGAACACCGGCCGCCATCGGCGGAATGCCGCGCAGTTCGAAACGGGCGAGTGAGCGACAGTCCGTTACCAGTTCGCGTTCCCCTTGCAGGACATGAACGGCAAGTGCTGTCTGACCGTCCCTGAAAGTCGTGAATTCCTGAGCGTAAGTACAGGGAATGGTGGAGTTGCGTGGAATGATCTTTTCCACGAGCCCCCCCATTGTCTCGATGCCGAGCGATAACGGAATGACATCGAGCAACAGCCAGTCGTCTCCGGGAGCACGGTTGCCGGCCAGCATATTGGCCTGAATGGCGGCTCCCAATGCGACGACCTTTTCAGGATCGATCGTGGCGTGCGGTTTTTTTCCGAAGAGTTTCTGGATCTGTCTCCTGACATGAGGCATCCTTGTCGCGCCGCCGATCAGGATAATGCCGCTGATATCGTCGATTTTCAGTTTGGCGTCCCGCAGCGTTTTTTTTACTTGCTGCATGGTTTTGCAGACAAGATGATGCGTCATCTGTTCGAATGCTTTGGCGGTCAGTTCCAGATTGATTTTTTCGCCTGAGGAGAGCAGGGCATTGATCGTGACGCGAGCCCTGACAGAAAGGCGTTCTTTCGCTTCACGCGCCTTGGTCATCAACACGCGCGTGTCTTCCGCTGAAAGCGGCCTCAGTTTGGCCTGTTCGATAATCCAGCAGAAAATGCGATGATCGAAATCGTCGCCCCCCAGCTCCGAATCGCCTCCGGTCGCCAATACTTCGAAAACACCCTTGTTCAGTCTGAGGATGGAAATGTCGAAGGTTCCACCACCGAGATCGTAGGCGGCAAAAACGCCTTCGGCACCGTTATCGAGCCCATAAGCGATTGCAGCGGCAGTCGGCTCACTCAACAATCGCAGGACATGAATGCCCGCCAGTTTGGCGGCATCTTTCGTAGCCTGACGCTGGGCATCGTCGAAATAGGCGGGTACAGTAATGACGGCTCCGGCCAGATTTTCGTCGAAAGCGTCTTCTACCCGCTGCCTCAGGGCCGCAAGAATTTCAGCGGAGACTTCAACCGGACTTTTGGGGCCTGCAACCGTTTCGATTTTGACCATGCCCGGATTGTCGAGAAACTGGTAGGGCATGCTTTCCCGGTTGGAAATGTCGGCGAGGCCGCGTCCCATCATACGTTTGACCGATACGATGGTATTTTTGGGATCGGTATTCTGGGCTTCCCTGGCGGCGTAACCGATTTGTGCATGACCGTCCGGGAAATAGCGGACAACCGACGGCAGCAAAGGACGTCCCTGTTCGTCGTCCAGCACTTCGGCAATACTGTTTCTGACGGTTGCGACAAGCGAATGAGTCGTGCCGAGATCGATCCCGATTGCCAGCCGGAATTGATGGGGGGCAGTGGACATACCCGGTTCTGCGATTTGGAGAAGTGCCATTTATTTAATCTGTTGAATCAAGTTCGTCGAATGCCAGACTGATTTCATCGTTGAATTTTTCTAGAAACATCATTTTCCGGATGTCTTGCGCCGCTTTGTCAAATTGTTTGTCGCCCAGATGTTTTTGAAGGATTTCCATCTGTTCGTCGCGAAGTGCCCGTTGTTCATCATCCAGTTTTTCAAGCCGGACAATATCCTTTTCTTCGCGGGCATTTTCCAGAGATTCACGCCATTCTATCTGCTGTATCAGAAATTCCGGGTCCATCGACACATGAGTTTCGGCATTCAGATTATACCCGTTCAGTTCACACAGATAAGCCGCTCTTTTGATCGGATTGCGAAGGATATGGTAAGCGTCGTTTGCCATGGCGGCCCATTGGATAGCGGTGCGTTTTTCCGCTTCGGTTGCCGTGACGAAACGGTCCGGATGAACCAGATTTTGTATATCCTTGTAGGTTTTATCCAGCGCCTGCCGGTCAATGGAAAATTGTACCGGCAGCTTGAAAAGCTCGAAATGATTTTGCATAAACGGCTCGTTGAATGTCAGACCTTGAAGCTGTTTCCGCATCCGCACGAATCGGTAACGTTCGGATTGTAGAATTTGAACCCCTCATTCAGGCCTTCGCGCGCAAAATCCAGCTCTGTCCCGTCAAGGTAAGGCAGGCTTTTCGGATCGACGAAAACTTTTACGCCGTGGGACTCGAACACGATATCCCCGGCGGAGGGTTCATCGACATATTCCAGTTTGTAGGACATGCCGGAACAACCGGTTGTCTGGACACCGAAACGCAAGCCGACGCCTTTGCCGCGCCGCTCGAGAAAACGGCTGATATGGTTGGCCGCTTTTTCAGTCAAAGTGATAGCCATGTAATCTCCTCTATTGAATCCTGTTATACCTTGTTCTTGTTTTCCTGCCGTTTCTGGTAATCGTCAACAGCCGCCTTGATGGCGTCTTCGGCCAGAATGGAGCAGTGGATTTTCACGGGTGGCAGTGCCAGTTCTTCCGCAATTTCCGAATTCTTGATTTGCAGGGCTTCGTCGAGCGATTTGCCCTTGACCCATTCAGTCACCAGCGAGCTGGACGCGATCGCGGAACCGCAACCGTATGTCTTGAAGCGTGCGTCCTCGATCATGCCATCCGCATTGACCTTGATCTGCAGTTTCATGACGTCACCGCATGCAGGGGCGCCGACCATGCCGGTACCGACAGAGTCGTCGTCCTTGTCGAAACTGCCGACATTACGGGGGTTTTCGTAATGGTCCAGTACTTTATTCGAGTAAGTCATTTTCTTGTCCTTGTCACAATCGTGTGCAATCGGCTTAATGGGCCGCCCATTGAATGGTATTGATATCGATGCCTTCCTTGTACATATCCCACAGGGGCGACAGATCGCGCAGTTTGGCGACCTGTGTCTTGACCAGATCGATTGCATAATCCACTTCTTCTTCGGTTGTGAAGCGTCCGATGGAGAAACGGATCGAACTGTGGGCCAGTTCGTCACTACGGCCCAGCGCACGCAAAACGTAAGACGGTTCAAGGCTGGCGGAAGTACAGGCAGAGCCGGAAGAAACAGCGAGCCCTTTCATGGCCATCATCATCGATTCACCTTCGACGTAGTTGAAACTGACGTTCAGGTTATAAGGAATACGATGCTCCATGTCGCCATTGAATACGACTGCCTCGATCTGGCTCAAACCATCCGCCAGACGTTTTATCAGCACTTTCATCCGGGCGATTTCTTCTTTCATTTCTTCCTTCGCAATGCGATAGGCTTCACCCATACCGACGATCTGGTGTGTCGGCAGGGTCCCGGAGCGCATGCCGCGTTCATGGCCGCCACCGTGCATCTGTGCTTCCAGACGGACGCGGGGACGACGGCGGACAAACAGTGCACCAATACCTTTGGGCCCGCAGATTTTATGTGCCGTCATCGTCATCAGGTCGATTTTCGTCTTTTGCAGGTCGATTTCCATTTTTCCAACAGCCTGTGCGGCATCGCAATGGAAAATGATACCTCTGCTGCGGCACAGTTCGGCGATTTCGTCGATTGGCTGGATAACGCCGATTTCGTTGTTGACCATCATGACGGAAACCAGAATCGTGTCCGGACGAATGGCACTTTCAAGTGATTCCAGCGTGATCAGGCCGTTTTCTTCCGGATCGAGATAAGTGGCGTCGAAGCCTTCCCTTTCCAGTTCACGGAAGGTGTCCAGAACGGATTTATGCTCCGTCTTGACGGTAATGATGTGCTTTCCTTTGGTTTTATAGAACTGGGCAGCGCCTTTCAAGGCAAGGTTGTTCGCTTCGGTCGCGCCGGAAGTCCAGACGATTTCGCGCGGGTCGGCGTTGATCAGGGTGGCAACATGTGAACGTGCTTCTTCAACGGCTGCTTCCGCTTCCCAGCCGTACATATGGCTGTTGGAGGCCGGATTGCCGAATTTTTCGCACAGGTAAGGAATCATCTTTTCAGCAACGCGCGGATCGACCGGCGTCGTGGCTGAATAATCCATGTATACAGGGTGAGAGGAATCGCGGGAGATTTCCTTCAGGATGCTGCATTGGGTTGGAGTGGATGGATTGGTCATGCTCTTTTCCTTTTATTTTGCCGGTTTTGCAAAAAGTAACGTGCTGTCAGTGCCGGATTTTTTCTTCGCTTTCAATGGTGCTGTTTGTGAAAGTTCTGACAAGGGTACCGACTCCAGGTAATCAATAATTTTTTCGTTCAGGCTGGCCCATAAATTGTGGGAAATACATTTGATGCTGCCTTTCGCACAGTTGCCGTTTCCTCCGCAACGGGTGACGTCCAGCGGTTCATCGACTGCAAAAACGATATCGGCCACCGTAATATCGGCGGCATCGTTTGCCAGAAGGTAACCGCCTCCCGGACCGCGTATGGATTTGACCAGATTTTTTCGGCGTAGTTTTGAAAAAAGCTGTTCGAGATAAGCGATCGAGATATCCTGCCGCTCGCTGATGCCGGCAAGGGAAACAGGGCCTGTTTCCTGATGGCGGGTCAGATCGATCATGGCAGTAACGGCAAATCGTCCTTTGGTTGTCAGTCGCATGGGGTTCCTGATTTAAGAAGCGTATTCTCGATTAGTTGAATATTTTAGTCAAGTATATCAAAGCCGGGAAAAAGTTGCTGAAGTTGATAAGGCCGTCCAATGTCGCTGTTCTGTCCGTTAATGGCAACAAAAAAGGACGCGAAATGCGCCCTTTTTCGGAAAATGTTTTTTCAGGGAGCGAATGAGGAACCGCAACCGCAGGTGGAAGTGACGTTCGGGTTCTTGATAACGAACTGGGCGCCGTTGATGTCTTCCTTATAATCGATTTCGGCGCCGACAAGATATTGATAGCTCATCGGGTCGATGAGAAGTTCGACGCCGTCTTTCATCATGGACGTGTCGTCTTCATTCACTTTTTCATCGAAAGTGAAGCCGTACTGGAATCCGGAGCATCCTCCGCCCTGTACGAAAACACGCAGTTTCAGGTTTGGATTGCCTTCTTCAGCGATCAGTTCAGCCACTTTTTTGGCGGCGCTGTCCGTAAAGTTGATTGGCGTTGGCATGTCTTGATTGTCACTCATTTTTTACTCCGGTATTTGAAAGATTATTTATTATAAACACGATCGGAAAATCCTGTTTGTCACGGCTCATGGCAAGACGGGAACCTGTTTGAGTCCAGTCGTTTCATCCAGTCCGAACATCAGGTTCATGCTCTGGACACCCTGACCGGCTGCGCCTTTGACCAGATTGTCTTCCACGACCAGAATGACCAGCATATCGCTGTTTCCGGGACGATGCACCGCGATACGCAGGTAATTGGAAGCACGAACGGAACGTGTTTCAGGATGCGAACCGGCAGGCATCACATCGACAAACGGGTCGTCGCGATAATGGTTTTCATAAAGTGTCTGAAAATCGATGTCTCTGGCCTCCGGTGTCAGGGTGGCATACAGCGTCGAATGAATGCCGCGGATCATCGGAGTCAGATGCGGTACGAATGTCAGTCCGATATCCCGTGTGTTGCCGGTCAGGGCTTTCAGGCCCTGTACGATTTCCGGCAAATGGCGATGTCCTTTGACGCCATAGGCATGGAAATTGTCCGACGACTCGGGAAAGAGGGTGCCGACAGAGGCCCTGCGGCCGGCACCGGATACACCGGATTTGCAATCGGCGATCAGGGCGGATTCATTGACCAGCACTTTTCCCTGTGTCAGCAACGGTGCGAAGCCAAGCTGTACGGATGTGGGGTAGCAACCAGCCAGCCCGACGACACGCGCTTTTCTGATCGCTTCACGATTGACTTCGACAAGACCGTAAACCGCTTCTGCCAGAATGTCCGGGCAAGCATGGGGCATGCCGTACCATTTTTCGAATTCGGCCGTGTCTTTAAGCCTGAAATCGGCAGCGAGATCGATGATTTTGACGCCAGCGTCCAGCAGTTCTTTTGCATGCGACATGGCGACGCCATGCGGCGTGGCGAAGAAAACGACGTCGCATTCTTTCAGGTTCGATTCTTCGGGGGCGACAAAAGTCAGGTCGACGATCCCGCGCAGGGACGGGAACATATCGGCTACTTTGGTGCCGTTGTCGCCTCTGGCGGTAATGGTGGTTAACCGGACTTCCGGATGGGCTGACAGTATGCGCAGCAATTCGACTCCGGTATATCCCGAGCCACCGACGATGCCGACTTTGATCATTCTGACCTCACTCTAGAAAAGAAAATACGAACAGTATTGTAACGGGATTAGCCCCGGTTTGCCTGCAGGAAAAAATCAGAAAAAAAGTCGCCTGACCGAAGCCAGACGACTTTGAAAATACAGACATGCGGCACAAGCCGATGCCGTAAAGTATGGTATTAACGTTTGGAGAACTGTTTGGCGCGGCGGGCTTTGCGCAGGCCAACTTTTTTACGTTCTACTTCACGTGCGTCGCGGGTAATGAAACCTGCTTTGGACAGTGCCGGTTTCAGGGCTGAATCGTAGTCGACCAGAGCGCGGCTGATACCGTGACGGACTGCACCTGCCTGACCGGATTCACCACCGCCCTTGACGTTGACGAGAATGTCGAAACGTTCGAGGTTTTCGGTCAGTTCCAGAGGTTGGCGAATGACCATCAGGCCGGTTTCGCGGGAAAAATATTCGTTAGCCGGTTTGCCGTTAACGGTGATTTTGCCGGAGCCTGCTTTGATAAAAACACGAGCCACAGCGCTTTTGCGACGGCCGGTTCCGTAATTGTAGTTACCGATCATGTCTGCTCCTTAGATTTCGAGTGGCTTTGGCTGTTGGGCGCTGTGTGGATGAGTTTCATCCGCATACACTTTCAGCTTTTTGATCATGGCATAGCCCAAAGGTCCCTTTGGAAGCATGCCCTTGACCGCTTTTTCAAGCGCACGGCCAGGGAAACGCTGTTGCATTTTTTCAAAAGACGTTTCGTAGATGCCGCCAGGGAAACCGCTGTGACGATAATATTTTTTATCGGTCATCTTGTTTCCGGTAACGCGCAGCTTGCTGGCGTTGATAACGATGATGAAATCGCCGGTATCGACATGAGGTGTAAATTCCGGTTTGTGCTTGCCACGCAAACGGTGTGCCACTTCGCTGGCGACACGGCCGAGTACCTTATCGGTTGCGTCAATCACATACCAGTCACGCTGGACTTCACTGTCCTTTGCGGAAAAGGTTTTCATATTAAAACTTCCTGTGATGTTGATTCGCTCAAATGGGTGGTTCCGCCTGAATTAAAAGGTGGACACAGCCTTCTGTTATTTTCCTGAGCGATTGGAAAGAACGAAATTATAGACGTTTCAATAACTTGTCGTCAATCAAGTATGGAAAAAACGATGCATTTCAGCGTCATTTTCAATGTGTGAGGAGATAGTGATGAGCAAAAACGATGTTAATGGGAGCTCCGATGAGGTATTCTTTCCATTCCAGTAACCCGTTTTCAAATTCGACATGATTCCTCTGGATGTACTGGGCACTTATTTCCTTGCCTGTCTGATTCTCGCCATCGCTCCCGGCCCCGACAATATTTTCGTTTTGACGCAGTCGGCTCTGCAGGGAAGAAAAGCCGGCATTCTTGTCGTGCTGGGCTTGTGTACGGGGCTGCTTTTTCACACAACGGCTGTTGCATTGGGAGTGGCGGTCATTTTCAAAACGTCCGAGCTGGCCTTTACGATATTGAAAGTTGCTGGCGCCCTGTATCTGTTATATCTGGCCTGGGGTGCATTCCGGAGCGGTGCGACGGCAATCGAAGGAAAAAACGGTTCTGTCCTGCGAGGCGGCCAGCTTTATCGGCGCGGCATTTTCATGAATATCACCAATCCCAAAGTCAGTATTTTCTTTCTGGCATTCCTTCCCCAGTTCGCCAATCCGGCGCGGGGTTCCATTACGATCCAGATGCTGATCCTCGGGGCTGTCTTTATCCTCTCGGCCATTCTGGTATTTGGCGCAATCGCACTTGCGGCAGGTTCTCTGGGCGAATGGCTGAGCCGTTCGCAACGTATCCAGCGCTGGATAAACCGACTGGCGGGGACGGTTTTCATCGGCCTGGCAATCAAATTGCTGTTGACGGAACGTTGATCCGTTTCCCGGCTTTACTGCGTTCAGTGTGAATGGGAATGCAGGCTGTGCGTGATCAGGAAAATAATACCGATACCGAGGGCGACGAGTAGGATCTGCGGGATCGTCTGGCGAACCGTGCTGCGTCGCTGCATCTGTGGCATCAAGTCGCTCAGGGCGATATAGATGAAGCCGGCGGATGCCAGCGTTAAAACATACGGGATCAGGTTCTGGGCTCGTTCCAGTGTGAAGTAGCCAATCAGAGCGCCTGTCATGGAGGTGACGGTGTTGCTCATGCTGTAAAGCAGGGCGCGCTTGCGGGTGAACCCGGCATTCAGAAGGACGATGAAATCGCCGACTTGCTGCGGAATTTCATGAGCCAGAATCGCCAGGGCCGTGATCAGGCCAAGGTAGAAATTGGTCAGGAAAGCCGCCGCGATCAGGATGCCGTCCGTAATGCAATGAAATCCGTGTCCGACCAGGATCATCCATCCCGAATGGCCCGCTTCGTGTTTGTCGAAACCCTCTTCATGATGATGACCGTCACCCTCGTGGTGGTGCGAATGACGGAGAATGGCGAATTTTTCCAGCAGAAAGAAAGCGAGCAGGCCGATCAGGAGGGTAATGAACAGCCTGTCAGGTTCGACCTGCATTTCGAACGCTTCGGGCAACGCATGCAACAGAGAGGTGGACAGCATCATGCCGACCGACAGGCTGATCATCAATTCGATCATTTTCGACAGGATCGAAAACGACAGCAGGGCTGCCAGAGTTATACTTGTCGCGCCAATGACAAATATGGCAAGTAGTGCATAAATGAGTGCGGAGTCCATATTCAACTCCTTTCTTATGGCTTTTAACCGGAAAATTCAAAATGATCCGGCAGCTGCGGTTGGAACAGCTCCCGAATCCGATACTGTATCGGAGGTGACCGATATGCTTATTTGACTGCGAGTGCCTTGCGCCGTTTGTCGATTTCTTTTATACGGGTGACAGACTGCGGCATTGCGTCCAATCTGGCAGAAGTCGACGGATGCTGGGCTGTGTAGTTCCTTATGTTGGTTCCGGGAAAGCGGTAAGCCAGCCGTTTCCAGAAACGGGGCGCATCGTCGATTTCATAATTTGCGCGCAGTGCCATCGCCAGGCTCAGGGTATCCGCGTCAATGTCGAATTTCTTGGACATCGGTTTAAGGCTCGATGCATTGATGGAAGGTTTCTGGTTCGCGTTGGTGTGAATCAGGTTGTCGATCAGGGCCGATGCCGCGCGGGTATTGTTCAGTGATTTGGCATGGTCCAGAACGTTATGGGCCATTTCCTTGGCGATGACGTAAGCCAGTTCCTGATCGGATTTCGTAAACAGCATCATACCCTGGGTAATGAGGATGCGGCTGCCGTCGGAATAGGCGTTGACGTTGCTGGCATGGCCCAGTTCAATACGGAAACCGCAGGATGGTGTCAGCGGCACGACGACATTGTGTCTGGCCTTGTTTCTCAATACGGTCAGCCGGACGGGCTTGTTTTTGGATACGATGGTGGAAAGCATCGCCACGGTATCCCGTTCGGCGTTGACGCCGGTCGGAACGTTATGGTTGTCGATTTTCAGCAACTGGTCGCCATGATGCAATCCGGCTGCTGCGGCACCACTGCCTTCGATGACGTTCATGACTTGCAGGCGTTCACCCAGACCGTAGGTTTCCGTGGCCATACCGGCCAGTGCCGGAGAATAGGAATATTTGTTGGCGACGGAAAAGCCGAGAAGGTTGCGCAGCTGTTTGCGGCACAGGTCGGCATTGCTGATCAACAGTTTTCCGCCGACTTTGTCGAGCCGGTCCTGCATGGCGATAATTTGCTCGAGTTTTTTGACGCCGGTCGTTTCGATCGTCGGTTCGGCTTCCTCGCCGTACCAGCTGGAGTCCGTCGCACAGGCCGTCAGGACGGCAACACAGCAAACACAGGCAATTTTAGGGAGCAGCCTTTGCTCCCCGATGAATTTCTTTAGCGATTTCAAGCGTTTCAACATGCTGTTTGAACCCTCATTCATTATTTTTTTCCAGTACTGCCGAATCCGCCAGCGCCACGGTCGCTTTCTTCGAATTCCCCGACGATGTTGAAGCCGACCTGGAGAACAGGAACGATCACCAGCTGGGCGAGCCGTTCCATCGGATTCAGGGTAAATGCATCCGTTCCCCGATTCCAGGTGGAAACCATCAGTTGCCCCTGATAATCGGAATCGATCAGTCCTACCAGATTGCCAAGTACAATGCCATGTTTGTGGCCGAGCCCGCTCCTTGGGAGAATCAGTGCGGCGTAACCCGGATCGGCGATATGAATGGCGAGACCGGTCGGGATCAGTTTCGTTTCACCTGGCAAAATGTCCATCGGCCCGTCAATGCAGGCCCTTAAATCCAGACCGGCACTTCCACTGGTGGCATATGAGGGTAAATACTCCCCCATTCTGGTGTCCAGTATTTTGATATCTATCGTTTTCATGATTACTTCTTTAAAGTCGTTTTGCGATCTGTTCGATCAACTGGCGTGCGAGAAGCTGTTTGCTGCCGTGCGGCAATTCAAGCACTCCCGTGTCATCGAACAGAATGAGTGTGTTGTCGTCCTTGCCGAAGGTTTCATGGCCGATGTTTCCGACCAGAAGCGGAATGCCTTTTTTCCTGCGTTTTTCTTCAGCATGCTGTCTCAGTTTTTCCGACTCTGCGGCAAAGCCGACGCAATACGGCGGATCGGGCAGCGCGGCGATGGATGCCAGAATGTCAGGGTTCTCGGCGAATTCCAGTGTCGGAGTATCCCCTTCCCTCTTCTTCTTGATTTTCTGGTCGCTGGCATTGGCGACACGCCAGTCTGCGACGGCAGCGACGGAAATGAAAATATCCTGATGGCTGATATGCGACATGACGGCGTCACGCATTTCAATCGCGGTCATGACGTCGACACGATCGACATGGTAAGGGGTATCCAGAGCGGTCGGCCCTGAAATCAGGGTGACGGATGCCCCCGCTTCACGGGCAGCGCGCGCGATGGCGTATCCCATTTTGCCTGATGAACGATTTGTGATGCCGCGAACCGGATCGATGGGTTCGAATGTCGGGCCGGCCGTAACCAGAACCCGCCTGTTTTGCAAAACTTTCGGCTGTAATGCGGCGATCACTTCCTCAAGCATCTGTGCCGGTTCGAGCATGCGGCCGTCACCGATTTCACCGCAAGCCTGAAATCCGGATGCCGGTCCCATGACATGGGCACCATCTTCTTTTATCTGGTTGAGGTTTCTCTGTGTCGCCGGTTTTTTCCACATTTCCGCATTCATGGCCGGTGCAACGATAAATGGTATATGCGCAGGCCGTGCAAGGCACAGGGTCGACAAGAGGTCGTCACCCAGTCCATTGGCCAGCTTGCTCATGAAATTGGCGGTACAGGGTGCGATAACGACGGCATCGGCCTGCCGGGTCAGGTCGATATGCGGCATCTTGCTGTCAGGCTGGTCATCCCACTGGTTTGAATAAACGGTATGGCCGGTCAGTGCCTGCATGGTGAGGGGCGTGATGAATTCTTTTGCCCCATCCGTCATAACGACCTGAACGGATGCGCCTTCCTTTATCATGGCGCGGGCAAACTCGGCCGACTTGTAACAGGCAATGCCGCCTGTCAATCCCAGTAATATTTTTTTGCCTGACAAGTCCATAATTTCTCCAAAATCCTGACTTTCAGATGAATGTGATATCTATTTTTTATTGACCCGTTTCAGTTCATCAATGATGAACAGAACGGCACCGACGCAAATGGCACTATCGGCGATATTGAAAGTCGGCCAGTGCCAGCCATTGGCATAAACGTCCAGAAAATCGATAACGTGGCCGTAAAGGGAACGGTCTATCAGGTTACCGACAGCACCACTCAGTATGAGGGCGAGCGCCAGACAGAACAGCCTTTCCTGCGAGTGCTTTTTCAACAGGTAGACAATGAAAACAATAGCGACAATACTGATCGCTGTAAAGAAATAACGTTGCCAGCCTGCCTGTGTCGCCAGAAAACTGAAGGCGGCGCCTTCGTTATAGACCAGGGTCAGATTGAAAAAGGGCGTTACCCGGATGGCCTGTCCATAACTTAAGACATGGGTGATCCATATCTTGGTGAACTGATCCAGAAGGACAAGGATGATGGCAAGGCCCAGCCAGGGGACGATGCTGGTATTGTTCGATTTGAAAACAGGTTTTCTTGTTGCCATATAAACAGTCGTAAATGCCTTCGGAAGCCATTGCAACCGGAGGCAAAGCATTTAAAAATCAGACGAATTCGCGTTCTTCACCTTCGCCAAACAGGTTGGCGGCGCAGCGGGCGCAAAGGTGAGGATGTTGCGAATCCGCACCGACATCGCCGCGATAGTGCCAGCAGCGGTCACATTTTTCATAGGTGGACGGCCTGACGCTGATGGATTCGTCTTTTTCATCCGCCACTTCAACGACATCGGCTTTCGACGTGATCATCAAAAATTTCAGATCGTCATCCAGACTCTTCAACAGGCTGTATTTATCCCCGCTGGCGCGGATTTCGATTTCAGCCTGAAGGGATGAACCGATTTTTCCGGAAATGCGGACTTCTTCCAGTTCTTTCATCACGTCGGCACGAATCGCTTTCAGCTTGCCATATTTGTCGAGAAGCGCCTTTTCGTCCTTGATTTCAGGCAGGGAATACGCTGTTAGGGTGAAAAGCGTTTCGTCGCTCTTTTCGAATTCTTCCTTGCTGGCGAAAACAGCCCAGGCTTCTTCCATCGTGAAAGACAGGATCGGAGCCATCAGGCGCAACAGGGCATGGGTGATATGCCACAATGCCGTTTGTGCCGAGCGGCGCGCCTTCGATACTTCGCCTGAGGTGTAGAGGCGGTCTTTCAGGATATCCAGATAGAGACTGCCGAGTTCTTCCGAGCAGTAGGTTTGCAGTTTGGCGACAATCGGATGAAACTCGAATTTTTCATAATACGCCATGATTTCGTCTTGCAGCGATTTCATGGAGGCAAGTGCGTACCGGTCGATTTCCAGCATCTCGTCGATGGCGACAGCGTCTTTGGACGGATCGAAATCGGCGGTGTTGGACAGGAGGAAACGAAGGGTGTTGCGGATGCGGCGATACGCTTCGGTGACACGTTTTAAAATTTCATCGGAGATCGACAGTTCACCGGAATAATCGGTTGCGGCAACCCACAGGCGCAGGATATCGGCACCCAGCGTGTCGGAAACTTTCTGCGGTGCGATGACGTTACCCATCGATTTCGACATTTTTTTGCCTTCACCGTCGACAACGAAACCGTGTGTCAGGAGCATCTTGTACGGAGGGCAGCCGTCGAGCATGGACGCGGTCAGCAGCGAGGAATGGAACCATCCCCTGTGCTGGTCGGAGCCTTCGAGATACAGATCGGCAGGAAAGCGCAATTCTTTCGCGTGCGAGCCACGCAATACGGTCAGGTGGGTCGCACCGGAATCAAACCAGACGTCCAGCGTATCCCTGTTCTTTTCATACTGGTCAGCTTCATCGCCCAGCAGTTCTTTCGGATCAAGGGTTTGCCAGGCTTCGATGCCTTCTTTTTCGACACGTTTGGCGATTTCTTCCAGCAGCTCGAGCATTCGCGGATGCAGTTCACCCGTTTCCTTGTGCACGAAAAACGCCATCGGAACGCCCCACTGGCGCTGGCGCGACAGGGTCCAGTCCGGACGGTTGGCGATCATGCCCTGCAATCGGGCTTTACCCCAGTCAGGATAGAAAGTGGTTTCCTCCACACCTTTCAGTGCCGTTTCGCGCAGGGTCATGTCTGTATCATTCGGCTTGATGTCCATACCTGCGAACCATTGGGAAGTGGCACGGTAAACGATCGGTGTTTTGTGACGCCAGCAGTGCATGTAGCTGTGGGTCATCATGTCGAGGTTGAAGAGCGTGCCCGCTTCCTGCATGGTATTGCAGATCAGTTTGGAGGCGTCCCAGATCATCATGCCGCCGAACAGCGGCAGGGTGGATGCGTAATGGCCGTTTGCCATGACCGGGTTCAGGATCTCGTCGTCTTTCATGCCATGACGCTTGCACGACAAAAAGTCGTCGACGCCATAGGCCGGCGCGGAGTGGACGATACCGGTACCGGTATCCATTGTAACGTATTCTTCCGCGTAAATCGGGGAGAGACGCCGGAAACCTTCGTGCATCTCATACAGAGGATGTTTGAAACGGATACCTTCCAGAGCGGCGCCTTTGGCGGTCGCCAGAATCTTCCACTCATTTAGCCCGTAGCGTTTTTGCAGCAGGGTACGGCCTTCTTCGGAAGAAGGGAGTTTTGCCCGTTCTTCAGCGACGATCAGCAGCCCTTTCTCTGTTTCGACCAGTGCATAGTCGAATTCAGGATGAACGTTCAGGGCCTGGTTGGCAGGAATGGTCCAGGGGGTCGTCGTCCAGATGACGGCATAACCCTTGTCGTTCGGCAGTTTGTCGAGACCGAAAACTTTTGCGATCTTTTCCTGTTCGGCAAACGGGAATCCGACGTCGATTTCCGGATCACGCCTGTCCTGATATTCCACTTCCGCTTCGGCAAGGGCAGAGCGGCAGTCGAAACACCAGTTGACCGGTTTCAGGCCACGATATACGTATCCTTTTTCCAGCAGGCGGCCCAGAGCGCGGATTTCATTGGCTTCATTGCCATGATTCATCGTCAGGTAGGGATTGTCCCATTCGCCTAGTACACCCAGACGGATGAAATCCTTTTTCTGGTTTTCGACCTGTTCTCTCGCATAGGCGCGGGCTTTTTCCTGCACTTCCGTGGCGGACAGGTTTTTGCCGTAGAGTTTTTCGATCTGGATTTCGATCGGCATGCCGTGGCAGTCCCAGCCCGGAACGTAAGGGGCGTCGAATCCGGCAAGGCCGCGCGACTTGACGACGATATCTTTCAGGATTTTATTGACGGCGTGTCCGATATGAATGTTGCCGTTGGCGTACGGAGGGCCGTCATGCAGAATGAATTGCGGACGGCCGGCAGCCGCTTTTCTGATCCGTTGATAAATCTTCTTGTCCTGCCATTGTTTGACCCAGTCGGGTTCCCTTTTTGCCAGGTTGCCGCGCATCGGGAATGGCGTGTCCGGCATATTGACCGGATATTCTTTACCCTGTTTGTTTTTGTCCTCTTTGCCGGACTTGTCGGAAGGTTTGTTAGACATTTTTATCACACAATATGGTTTACAACGGAACAGACGAAAGATTTTACAGTTTCTGTCTGCGTTTCAGTTAACTTTTACATTTGCGTTCTTTGAAAAACGTCCGGGCGGCTTCGACGTCTTTGCCGATGGCGGCCTTTAACGCATTCAAATCGGGAAACTTTTGATTATCCCGCAATTTTTTCAAAAATTCGATAGCAATCAGCTTTCCGTAGCAAATCCGGTCAAAGTCCAGAATATGGGTTTCCAGCATGATATGCCGGTCGCTGACAATCGTCGGCCTCGTTCCGATCATGGAAACCGATGGCAGGGGTTCGTCAGCGAGCCCGTGCACCTGCGTGATGAAAACGCCGGAGAGGATCGGGTTGTAGTGCCGGATCGGCAGGTTGGCCGTCGGAAAACCGAGATTGCGTCCGATCTTGTCGCCATGAACGACGTGACCCGACATCATGTAGGGTTTTTCCAGCAGTTCGGCGACTTTGGGGAAATCGCTTTCTTCAAGCGCTTTCCGGATACACGAAGACGAGATCCTGCCGTTTTCGTCGTTCACGGCGGGAAGGACTTCAACATGAAATCCGTATTGTTTACCCGCTTCTTTCAGCATGTCGGTCGTTCCGAGGCGGTCTTTGCCAAAACGGAATTTTTCTCCGATGATCAGCCATTTGACACCAAGTGCCCTGACAAGAATCTGCTCAATGAATTGTTCAGCTGTCAGACTGGCTGTAAGATGGTCGAAATGGGCAATCGTGACCTGATCGACACCACACTGCGCAAGAGCCTGTATTTTTTCGCGCAAGGGGGTGATGGTGGCGGGTGCCGTGACGGATTTGTCGGACTGGAACGCGAAATACTGTCTCGGATGCGGGCTGAATGTCAGGACGGCAGCCGGCAAATGAAGGCGATCGGCCGCCTCGCGCAATTTGGCGAGCAACACCATATGTCCCCGATGAACACCGTCGAAATTTCCGATGGTGAGAGCACAGGGGCCGCGAGGGATATCGTATGAAAAACCGCGAAAGACCTTCATTGAAGATGAATGGAAACAATAACCTAAACCTAAAATTATAATGCCTAATATATGCCAGGAGAAAAATTAATCGGTTTTGCCGGAATCATCACTCGGTATTTCTGTTATGGAATAATGAATGCTCTTCGTAATAGGGAATGAAAAACGCTGATGAGAAATCGTGTCTGTAAATTTCTGTGCAGTCTCGGATTGGCTGTAATGAGCCTGTCAATCGCCGGTTTCTCATTGGCGGCGAATCCGGACAAGGTCATTCGGAGCGTTTTCGAAGCGGCCGACGATGGGTTTGATATGGTCAAGACACAAAACTATTATTCCGGCTGGGTTGCAGACGCGATTTTCGAAACGCTGCTGAATTACGATTATCTGGCACGTCCTGCAAAGCTGGTGCCGAATACGGCTGAAGCGATGCCTGTCATTAGCAAAGACGGCAAAACCTACACCTTCAAACTGAAAAAGAACATTTATTTTGCCCCCGATCCTGTGTTCGGCAACAAAAGGAGGGAACTGACGGCTGAGGATTACATTTATTCCATCAAGCGGCTGGCCGATCCCGAAAACCGTTCGCCGTCGGCCAACTTCATCAGGGGAAAAATCGTCGGACTGGACGCGCAGGTCCACAAAGCCAAAAAGACCGGAAAATTCGATTACGATGCGCCCGTTGCCGGATTGCAGGCGACAGACCGTTATACCTTGCGGATCAAACTGAATGCACCGGATTCCAATTTCCTGTATGTATTGGCTTATGGGGCGTTGGCGGCGGTATCGAAAGAAGCGGTCGATGCCTATGGAAGCGGGATCGGTTCCCATCCGGTCGGGACCGGGCCTTACATGCTGCAGGAGTACGTTCCCCGCAGCAAGGTCGTTCTGGTCGCCAATCCCAATTATCGCGGATTCATATGGGATTTCAAATCGACCGGTACGGCATGGGACGAGCAACTGGTACGCGAGATGAAGGGTAAAAAGATGCCTCAGGTCGGCCGGGTCGAGATTGCCATTGTTGAAGAGGAACAGTCACGCTGGCTGTCTTTTCAGGAAGGTAGAATCGATTTCGACAAGTTGCCGCAACTGGCGGCACCTGTCGCGCTGGACGGAAACAGGCTGAAGCCGGAGCTGGCGGAACAGGGCATTCGTCTTTATCGCACGACGGAACCGGAAGTGACCTATACCATTTTCAATATGAAAGATCCCGTTACTGGCGGATACAGCAAGGAAAAAATTGCCTTGCGCAGGGCGATTGCCATGTCTTATAACACTCAGGCCGAAATCAATCTTTTGCGTAACGGGCAGGCAACGAAAGCCCAGATGATCGTCCCGCCCGGCGTTGTCGGGCATGACCCTGCTTATCGGAGCAGCATCGCTTATGAGCCGGAACTCGCTTCGCGTCTGCTGGATTATTTCGGATACAAAAAAGGAGCCGATGGTTATCGGACGATGCCTGACGGTTCTCCTCTGGTACTGAAAATCCGGACGGAGGCCAACGCCAGTTCCCGTGTCATATCCGAAATCTGGAAACGCGGGCTCGACCGGATCAGTGTCAAGGCCGAATTCGAGGTCGGCAATTTTGCCGATAACGTGAAAGACGCAACCGGCTGCCGCCTGATGATGTGGGGCGGGGCGTGGCATGCCGATTATCCGGAAAGCGAAAATTTCATGCAATTGCTCTATGGTCCCAATGCCGGACAGGGCAATCATGGCTGTTACCAGTCGAAGGCGTTCGACAAGTTATATCGTCAGGCGGTGAAGTTGCCTCCTGGAAAAGCACGTGACCGTTTGTATGTCCAGATGAACCGGCAGATGGAAGCAGATACGGCCTGGTCGGTTCATGTCTCGAGAACTCGCAACTGGCTGGTACGTCCCTGGGTGATGGGATTCAAGAAACATCCGATTTTATTGTCCGACTGGCAGTATCTGGATGTGAACAGATAAATGGAACAGGACTTTTAAGGAAATGAAATGAGATATCCCGTCATTGGATTGTCCGGATCATCCGGAAGTGGCAAAACGACGTTGCTGGAAAAGATACTGCCGCTGTTTGTCGGGATGGGATTTACGGTGAACGTCATCAAAAGCAGCCATCATGACGTCGAGCTCGAGCCGCCACGAAAGGACAGTGCACGGATCAGGAAAGCCGGGGCAGCGGAAGTCATATTGGCATCGCCTTACCGTTTCATGCTGGCGCATGAATTGAAAGATGGAAAAGAGCCGACTCTGGACGAACTGATTTCCCGGATGAAACCGGCTGACCTGACGCTGGTGGAAGGGTTCAGGGATGCGGCGATACCGAGAATCGAGATTTTCAGGCCGTCACTGGGAAAGGAGCCGATGTATCCGGAAAATGATCTTATTGAGGTAGTGGCGTCCGATGAAGCCCGTCCGGAAAAATTGCCGCGGTCTGTGGAATGGATCGACCTCAATAATGAAAAACAGGTGGTCGACTGGATGTTGAACCGTCGGACCACCTGATTTTTGCTACTGTTTCAACTGCTTCAGAAAGCGTTGCTCATCCATTGCATTGTCTGCATGGATTCGGCCGATTTGACTCGGGCACAGGTCGGGCACAAAACCCCCTTGCGGGTCATTTTGCCCAGTTCCATGCGGGTTTCCATTTCCTGTGTGACGGAAGCGGAGAAGGTTTCGCCGCAGCAGGAACACACTTCAAGCGCCTGTTTGCGAACGACGGTTCCCGTGATTTCCGTGACGCGATAGCCGTCGCGGTCTTCGACAAGGATGGCGCCAGTCGGGCAGACGGCGGTGCATGCTCCACAGCCGATACATTTTTCCGCCGGCGTCGTGAAATCGTTGAAAACCATTCGGCCGTTGCCGGTTTCGACCATTTTCAGGGCTTCCGCACCGACTTCGATACAGGCCAGTTCGCACAGGCCGCAACCGATACAGATATCGCAGCGCAGGCAGCGTTCCGCTTCAACGGCAGCCACTTTTTCATCCCAGTCGAATTGCATGAATTCATGGGAGAATTTGCGGATTTGCGGGTCGATTTCCTCAATATGGGCGCGTTCCGGAGAAACACGTTGTGCCGGTGTCGATTCAAGGAACGGCACTTCGTCACGGCGTTGCGGTTTCAGGGATTCATAATCGGCGGGAACATCCATCAGGTACGAATTGATGGATTCGGCTGCACGCTTGCCGGAGCCGATGGCTGCAACGACGGTGCTGGCGCCGTGAGCGATGTCGCCAGCAGCGAAAATGCCTGGTTCATCGGTCAACAGGGTGGTCTTGTCGACGACGATATTGCCCCATTCGGTCTTGATATTCGAACCTTCCAGCCAGCTCAGGTCGGCATCCTGTCCGATACCCGCCATGATATGGTCGGCACGAACGGTAACCGGCGCAACGGTCTTGGCGTCGGGTGCATAGCGGGAACGTTCGAATTCGATCCGGTTGTCAGGGAGAACGCGGGTTGGTGCCCAGAATTCGACCAGTTCAACACCTTCTGCCAGTGCCAGTTCGACTTCATGCGGATTGGCGGGCATCTGCGCGCGATTGCGTCGATACCACATCTGGACCTTGGTTGCGCCCTGACGGAATGCGGTCATGGCAACGTCGATCGCTGCATTGCCGCCACCGATGACGATGACGTGAGGGCCGACTTGTGGATTCTTGCCGGAACGGACAGCTGATAGAAAGTCCATTCCGCCGATGACGAAATCCTGTTTGTCGCCTTCAACCCCAAGAGGTTTGGAATTTTGCAGGCCGGTTGCCAGCAGGGTTGCGTCATATCCTTTTTTCTGGAATTCCTTCGCGTCCTTGACGGTATGGCCCAGAGTGATCCTGACGCCGAGTTTTTTGACGACGTCGATTTCAGCGTACAGCTTGGATTCGGGCAGACGATAGTTCGGGATGCCATAACGCATGATGCCACCCGGATGTTCACGCTCGTCGAAGATTTCGACGTCGTGCCCCTTCTGGGCCAGATAATAGGCAGCTGTCAGACCGGCAGGTCCACAACCGACGACGGCGATTTTCTTGCCGGTCGGTGCCGCTTTTTCCAGATTTGGCCTGGTTTCTGCGCAACGGGCGGCGACGTGTTTCATGGGGCGGATGAAAACGGCAGCGCCACTGACGGCTTTCTGGACACACACGTCTTCGCAGGGGGCAGGGCAGACCAGGCCGCATGAATCCGGCAAAGGTGTGTCGGCGGCCAGAACGGCAAGGGATTGGGCAAAGTCACCACGACCGACGCGGGCCATCATGCTCGGGATGTCGATATGGGCCGGGCAGGCTACCTGACAGGGAGCGGAACGGGGAACGAAACAGATGCCGGCATCGCAGGTGTTTTGTTCGATATGGGCCGCCCATTCTTCCCGATCTTTTTTCAGGGAGGAGAGAACCGCGGCACCCAGAGAAGGCACGATTTTTTCCAGTTCTTTTGCCGTTTTGACCAGTTCTTCAGGATTTCTGATATTGCCGCGGCCAAGGGTCACTTCAGTCACGATGCGTGCGACGCGTGCGACGGCAGGCCGTGCTTTTGCGGGCAACAGGCCTTCTGTGTGGAGCTGGGCCCGCAGATTTTCAAGGATATCTGTGACGGGACAGGTCTTTTTCGTTTCTTTTTCCGTAGTCATGTTTATGAATCTGCCAGATATATATGTTTCAGGCCCGTGCAATTGTTGTGGAATTGCCTTTTTTGCATGGACACTTTGGATAGGGTATAGATATTAACATCAAAATATGAAAGGTTCTGCACAGAAAGTGAATTCGATAGAATATAATTACTCACTTGCAAAATGCAAGCGGGCAGCACGAATTCCAATTTCCCATTATATTGTTAATCGTTGGTGTTCTCTTTTTCCCCTTTTTTCAAGTTTGGTCTTTTGGGGAACGTCCTTATTATTAAATTTTTCCAGTATTAGCTGGACAGGCAGGAGACAGAAAGAATGAACCGGTTTGTAATCGCGGAACCAGACAAATGTATCGGATGCCGTACGTGTGAAGTGGCATGTGTACTGGCTCATCCTACGGGAGCTGAAAACGATTTGACCCCTGAAAATTTCAGGCCAAGACTGAGATTGGTCAAGGGGTTGAAACTGACTGCTCCTGTACAGTGCCGCCAGTGCGAAAATGCTCCTTGCGTTAACGTATGTCCGACGAATGCACTGGTTTATAGCGCGAATACGGTTCAGTTGATCAGGGAACGCTGTATCGGTTGCCAGACATGTGTGCTGGCATGCCCGTTTGGCGCAATGGAAATCGTTTCCAAACCGGTTCAACAGACCGGCCTGGGACCGATGACCGTCCGCAAGTCGGTCAAGATCGCGCAAAAATGCGATTTCTGTATTGACGTTCCTGAAGGTCCGCAATGTGTGTCGGTTTGTCCGACCCACGCCTTGCATATCGTGGATATGGGTGCGCTGGAAAACAAGGTCGACAAGAGACGCGATGAAACCCTTTTGAAAATGTCGGAGAATTCCTTCGATTAACGCTAAACAGATCCGGTAGTGTATCCCGGATTTCTGGGAGTGAATATGGAAAAGAAACTCGTCGTCTGCCCGTACTGCGCGTCGGGCTGTAAAATCAGTTTTACGGTCGAAAACAACAAGATCATCAAGGCTGAAGGCGCAAACGGTTTTACCAATCAGGGGGAACTGTGCCTGAAAGGCTATTACGGCTGGGAATTTTTGAATGATACCCGCCTGCTGACGCCTCGCCTGACCCAGCCGATGGTTCGCTACAAAAAAGGCGATCCATTTACGACGGTGTCCTGGGATGAAGCGATCCGTTTCGCCAGTTCGAAACTGATGGAAATCAGGGAAAAACACGGTCCCGATTCCATATTCGTCAGTGGTTGTGCCCGTGGCCCCGGCAATGAAGCCAATTACGTGGCACAGAAATTCGCTCGTGCTGTTGTCGGCACGAATAACGTCGACTGTTGCGCCCGCGTCTGTCACGGTCCATCCGTTACCGCGCTGGAAAAAACACTGGGCAGCGGTGCGATGAGCAATTCGATCGTTGAAATCGAGGATACGAAATGCCTCCTGATTTTCGGTTACAACGCAGCCGATTCCCACCCGATCGTCGCACGCCGGATCCTGAAAGCCAAACAAAAGGGTGCAAAGATCATCGTTTGCGACCCGCGTGTCATCGAATCGTCCCGTATTGCGGATATTCATCTGCAAATGAAAAACGGTTCCAACATGGCGCTGGTCAATGCCTTCATCAATACGCTGATCGAGGAAAACCTGTACAACAAGGAATTCGTCGAAAATTATTCTGAAGGTTTCGAAAAGATGCACGAGCTCGTTTCGAAATATACGCCGGAAAATACCGCAGAAATTACCGGGCTCGATCCGAAAATGGTACGCGAGGCCGTACGCATGTATGCAGCGGCACCTTCCGCCACGATTCTCTGGGGAATGGGCGTTACGCAATGGGGGCAGGGCGTCGAAACCTGTATGGGCCTGTCCAATATTGCCGTGATTACCGGTAACCTTGCTCGTCCGAATGTGGGTGTCGGCCCGGTTCGCGGACAGAACAACGTTCAGGGTTCCTGTGATATGGGTGCACTGCCCGGCCAGTTTCCGGGGTATCAGTCGGTTGAGGATCCTGAAATTCGCGCCAAATTTGAAAAGGCGTGGGGTGTCAGGTCCTTGCCGGCCCAAAAAGGTATTCCGATTACCGAAGTCGGCCATAATGTGATGGAAGGCAAACTGAAAGCGGTCTATATTTTCGGTGAAGACCCATTGCAGACGGAACCGGATTTGTCGTCAGTGCGTGAAGCGTATGAAAAACTGGAACTGGTCATCGTTCAGGATATTTTCATGACCAAGACGGCCATGCAGGCTGACGTCATTTTCCCTGCAACGTCATGGGGTGAACATGAAGGGGTCTATTCAGCTGCTGACCGTGGTTTCCAGTACTTTGAAAAAGCCATCGAGCCGAAGGGTAACGTCAAGCCGGACTGGGAAATTCACAGCCTGATGGCGACCGCAATGGGTTATCCGATGAAGTATAACAATACGAAAGAAATCTGGGACGAAATGCGGGAACTGTGTCCCCTGTTTTATGGGGCGACCTATGAAAAAATGGCCGGTTTCGGATATGTACTGTGGCCATGCCTGACTGAAGATGATCCGGGATCGTTATGGATGTACGAGGGCAACAAGTTTGCGACGCCGAACGGCAAGGCGCAGCTGATCGCTTCTGACTGGAGGCCTCCACTGGATCAGGTCGATGATGATTTCCCGCTGATTCTCTCAACCGTTCGCGAAGTCGGGCATTATTCCTGCCGTTCCATGACGGGCAACTGTTCGGCGTTACAGACGCTGGCCGATGAACCGGGTTATGTCCAGATGAATACGACGGATGCTCAGGAACTGGGCATCCGGGATGAACAGCTGGTCTGGGTTGAATCCCGCCGTGGCAAGGTCATCAGCCGTGCCAAAGTCAGTGAACGGACGAACCGTGGTGCCGTTTATATGACTTACCAGTGGTGGATCGGCGCCTGTAACGAACTGACGATCGAGCATCTTGACCCGTATTCCAAGACACCAGAATACAAATACAGTGCTGTCAGGCTTCACAGGATCGAAGACCAGAAGTGGGCTGAAAAATATCTGGTTGAAGAATACGGCAAGATGAAAGCTTCGCTTGCGAAAGCGGTCGATGATGCGGTAGCGGCCTGATTCATTTTTTCTGGTTCGCCGCAACAAAAAACCTCTCCATCAGGAGAGGTTTTTTTATGGGCGTGCTTACCGATTACCTTTTCAGAGACAGCCAGATGGTTTTCGGTTCAGTGAAGTTTTCCAGAGCGGCTTCACCGTGTTCACGGCCGAAACCGGATTCACCCGTTCCACCCCATGGCAGGCGAACGTCCGTGTACCCGTAGGTATTGACCCAGACAGTACCTGCCTTGATGTCCTGTGCGACTTTGTGAATGCGGGTGACATCGGCACTCCAGACACCGGCAGCAAGGCTGAAAGCGGTTCCGTTGGCAATGGCGACGGCTTCTTCCTCATCCTCGAAGGAAATCACGCTGGCGACAGGGCCGAAGATTTCTTCCTGCGAAATACGCATTTCATTTTTGACACCCGTGAAAATCGTCGGGGCGACATAAAAGCCCTTGTCACCGACCCGGTCGCCACCATACACGACCGATGCACCTTCGTTTTTACCGATATCGATATATTCCATAACCGTATTCAGCTGGTTTTCGGAAACCAGCGGTCCCATGATGGTTTCTTTCGATGCAGTGTCGCCGATTCTGATGTGTTTGGCACGGTCGATCAGGCGGTCGACGACTTCGTCGTGGATTCTTTTGTGGACGAGAATCCGGGAACCTGCCGAGCAGACCTGACCGGCATTGAAGAAGATGCCGGAAGCGGAACCGCGAACGGCGGCATCCAGATCGGCGTCGTCGAAAATGATGTTGGCCGATTTGCCACCCAGTTCCAGTGTCAGTTTTTTGAAGTTGCTCGAAGCGCCCTGCATGATGCCACGGCCGACTTTCGGAGAACCGGTAAACGTGATTTTATCGACTTGTGGATGGGCGACCATTGCATCACCGACAACGCTGCCTTTGCCGGTCACGATATTCAGGACGCCCGGAGGAATACCGGCTTCAAGAGCCAGTTCTCCGATACGAATGGCTGTCATCGGAGTCAATTCAGCCGGTTTGACGATCAGTGTACAGCCGCAAGCCAGTGCCGGTGCGATTTTCCAGATACCGATCATGATCGGGAAGTTCCATGGAACGATCGCGCCGACAACGCCGACCGGTTCGCGAACGGTGTATGTCAGGGCATCCGTTCTGGCCGGAATAACCTGACCGATGATCTTGTCGGTCCAGCCTGCGTAGTAACGGAGGGTATCGATGGCCGCAGGCATATCCTGTCTTCTGACACTGGAGATGGGTTTGCCTGCGTTGATGCTTTCGAGCAGGATCAGTTCTTCCTGATTTTTCTCGAGCAGGTCGGCGAACCGGTTCAGAATCCGGCCGCGTTCGGCGGCACTGATGCCGTTCCAGACTTTCAGGGCAGCCCTTGCCGCTTGGGCAGCGGCATCGACGTCACTTTCGTCACCGGCGGCGACATAAGCGATGACTTCTTCCGTTGCCGGATTCAGAATGGTCGAATATTTCCCGCTTTTTGGTTTTACCCATTTGCCATTGATGAGCAATTCGTGTTGTGGAACTTGAGCTTTGGCGTTCATTGGAACCTCCGTCAGTAGAACTTTTTTAATATTTTTAAATGTTGTTTCAATTATTTTTTCATACCCATTATGTTGCTGCAAGGCAATTTTTCGCGGCTAAATGAGAATGGTTTTCAATGATTATAGCCTTGCAAAAAAAATCCTGCCGAACACAGCAACTTTTCAAGTCCGATGTTTGGTTGACGCCGTTTTTAGAAGTTTATTCAATCACGGCAATGCCTTTTACCTAGGCAAAGACGGATTTGCCTGTGTCCAGTTTGAGGGTATTGACGGACTTACTTGTGATTCTCGACAATAAATGTGTTCCTTTTACGTTGAGTTCGATTAAAACCTGTCCATCCGAATCCGGGGACAGGTTAACGACTGTCGCCTCAAAAGCATTCAGAATACTGGTATTCACCGGTTTTTCCGTTGTCAGGCTAACATCCCGTGCCTGAACACGAAGACGTACCTGCTGTCCTGTCCTCAAATTGGCGGAGGGCAGCAAAATTTCGCCTCCTGAAAACCGGATCGTGCAAAGCTTGAATTCACTGTCTTCCCCAACGACTTGCCCGTTTACGATGGCCGCGGCGACATCGTAATAAGCCAATGGCAAATCCAGTCTGGTCAGCATATCGTTGACTTTACCGGAGGCGACGATCCTGCCTTTTTCAAGCAAAACGAGATGATCTGCCAGTACACTGACTTCCTCCAGGGCATGGCTGACGTACAGTATCGGAATTTCCAGTTCCGTATTCAATCGCATGAGATAAGGAATGATTTCAGATTTGCGTTTCATGTCCAGCGCTGCCATCGGCTCATCCATGAGCATGATGTCAGGACTCGTCGCCAGTGCACGGGCGATACTTGCACGTTGCTGTTCACCACCGGAAAGCGTATCCGGCATCCGGTCGAGCAGATGGCCGATTCCAAGCAAATCGACAGCTTTTTCCAGAGAAATGATCCGTTTTTCGGCCGGGATGCGTTTCATTCCGTATTGCAGATTGTTTTTGACGGAAAGATGCGGGAAGAGGGCGGCATCCTGAAAGACAAAACCGACAGAACGTTTATGGGTCGGGACGAAGATTTTATTTTCATCGTCCTGCCATATTTCGTCGCCAATGCTGATTTTTCCATCGGACGGCTGTACGAGTCCGGCGACAGTACGCAGCAGGGTGGATTTGCCTGCTCCGGATTCACCGAAAAATGCGGTAATTCCCGATCCCGGCAACGCCAGATCGAAATCCAGTTCGAAGTCTTTGCGGGTGACTTTCCCTTTGAAAAGCAAATTCTTCATACACGCCGCCTGTTAGGATTCAAAAGGTAAAGCGCCAGCAAGACAAAAAACGAGAATATCAGCATGCCGGCAGAAAGCCAGTGTGCCTGTGTATATTCCAGTGCTTCGACATGGTCGTAGATCGCAACCGACAGGACACGTGTCTTGTCGGGTATGTTGCCGCCGATCATCAGCACGACACCGAATTCACCCACAGTATGCGCAAATCCCATCACTGTGGCAGTCAGATAGCCGGATTTTGCCATCGGCAAGATGACGCTGAAAAAGGTGTCAAGCGGGGATGCCCGCAAGGTTGCCGCTGCTTCCAGCGGGCGTTTCCCGATGGCTTCGAAAGAGTTTTGCAGGGGTTGAACCACGAAGGGCATGGAATAAATGACGGAAGCGACGACGAGACCGGAAAAACTGAAGGGCAGCGTGGGCAGGCCAAGCCATTCACAGAACTGGCCGACAGGGCCGTTCGGCCCCATCATGGTCAGCAGGTAAAAGCCCAGAACGGTCGGAGGCAGCACAAATGGCAGCGCTACAATAGCGTTGACAGGGCCGCGCCACCATCCATCCGTATGGGAGAGTTTCCACGCAAGTGGCGTACCCAGAACGAGCAGGATGGCGGTGGTCAGGGTGGCGAGCTTTAACGTCAGCCAGACCGCAGAAAAATCCATTTCCGGCATTTTCGATCATCCTTTAATGACCGTAACCGTAGGATTTCAACACTTTGTATGAGGCATCGGACTTCAGATATTTCATCAGTGCGGCAGCTGCTTCATTGTTTTTTCCGTGTGTCAGCAGTACGGCATCCTGTGCGATAGGCTCATAATCCCTTGCATCGACGATCCACGCCGAACCGCTTTTGACTTTGCCGTTTTTATAGATCTGGGAGAGGGCGACAAAACCCAGTTCGGCGTTGCCGGAGGCGACAAACTGGTATGTCTGTCCGATATTCTCACCCTGAACGATTTTGGCTTGCATGGATTGCCATAAGCCCATTTTTTCAAGGGTTTGCCGGGCTGCCAGTCCGTAAGGAGCCAGTTTCGGCGATGCGATGGCAATATGTTTGAATGGTTGCTTTTTCAGGATTTCCCCTTTATTGTCCACATAGCCGGGTTTTGCGGACCAGAGTGCCAGTTTGCCGATCGCATAGGTAAACCGACTACCGGGTACAATAGCGTTTTCGCTTTCCAGCTTTGCAGGCGTTTTTGCATCAGCAGCCAGAAGAATGTCGTAAGGGGCGCCGTTTTTGATCTGCGCATAAAGTTTGCCGGTCGCACCACTGGTGATCATGACTGTGTTGCCGGTCGCTTTTTCAAATTGTGCGCTGATATTTTTGAGGGGCTCGACAAAATTGGCAGCTACGGCGACGTGGACGGTTTCTGCTGAAACAAAAGCGGATACACTTAAAAGCAGGAATCCGAGAATTAAAGAAGGTAAACGGAATAATTTTTTCATGGTTGAACTCAATCGCTATTCATAATTGGAATAGCGATTTTAGCAGAACATTTTTGAAATGTTCAAATATTTTATTTTTTGTGTGTGATTGAAAATGACTGATTCAGTTTCTCTGGCAAATGCTTTCGCTCATGGGACGACCGACAAGCGGATCGAGGTTTTGCGGCAAATCGGACAAACGGGCTCCATTTCACAGGCTGCCCGTGAAGCGGGGATCAGTTACAAGGCGGCATGGCAGGCTATCGATACCCTGACCAATCTGACAGGCGTTTCGCTGGTCGAAAAAGTGGTCGGGGGAGTCGGAGGCGGGGGCGCGAAACTGACCGATGACGGAGAACGCCTGCTTCAGATTGCCGGTGTTCTTGAAAAAAAACGTCAGGAAGTACTGGACCAGTTTCAGGGAGAAACCGTCGATACGGTCGAAGCACGGTTTTCCCGTCTTTCGATCAGGACGAGTATGCGCAATTATTTGCCCTGCCGGGTCAAGGGACTGAAAATGAGCGGGCAAATCGTCCGCGTCTGTCTTGCCGTCAATGATTCCCTGCCGGTACTGATTGCGCGAATTACCCGGACGAGTGCCGAGCTGCTGGCGCTGAAACCCGGACTCCAGGTTGTCGCCATGTGCAAGGCGACAGCGGTCAAGGTTTTTGACGAGGCGAACACGTCCAATTTATCCTCGGCCAACCAGTTTTGCGGAAAGGTTGCGCGGATTTCAACCGGTGACAAGGAAGATGAAGTCACGATGGAATTGATTCCGGGTCTGCAACTGGTCGGGTTCGCTTCTGCCGACAGGAAAATAAAATTGCAGGATCAGGTATTTGCCTCGGTCGATGAATCCGCTGTCGTTGTCGCTCTTCTGCCTTGAAAGAATATGATATGAAAACGTATGACACAGCGGAAAAAGTCAGTGTGTGCCACTGGAAAAACGAACAAAAGGTTTTAAGAGACGATACGGTTGCAGAAGAAGTGCCGGTCGCGCTGGTTTACAACGGGATTTCTCATGCGGTCATGCTCGCGACACCCGCTGATATGGAGGATTTTGCGCTGGGATTTTCACTGACCGAAGGCATTATTGAAGCCCCGGAAGAAATTTATGGGGCGGAAATTGTTGAGGCTGAAAACGGCATTCGTGTCGAACTCGAGATCGCCAGTGAACGGTTTCGGTATCTGAAAGAGAGAAGGCGAAACCTGACCGGTCGTACCGGCTGTGGTTTGTGCGGTACGGACTCCCTGTCTCAGGCTGTCAGGATGCCTCCTGTTGTGACGTCGAATCCGGTGTTCAGTCCGGAAGTCATCCATCGGGGTTTTGATAAAATGGACGAGCTGCAGGTTCTCAAGAAAAAAACAGGCGCAACCCACGCGGCGGCCTGGCTGGATATGAATGGACATGTCATGCTGGTTCGTGAAGATGTCGGACGACATAATGCACTGGATAAACTGATCGGTGCGCTTGCCAGACAAAAAGCGGATTCTTCCACCGGAGCGGCGCTCGTAACGAGCCGGGCCAGTTATGAAATGGTTCAGAAATGCGGATCGGCAGGTATCGGCATGTTGGCAGCAGTCTCTGCGCCGACGGCACTGGCGATCCGGATCGCCAGTGAAATCAATTTGACCCTGCTCGGTTTTGTCCGTGAAAACGGCCATACGGTTTACGCCCATCCACATAGGCTCGTTTAGTTTTGTATGGATTGATGGCAATCTGTACAATGTGAAACATCTTTATTACTCATTTCGCGATTATTGACCATGAAATTCGAAACTCTTGCGATTCACGCCGGTTATTCCCCTGATCCTGTGACCAAGTCGGTTGCGGTACCTATTTACCAGACAGTGGCTTATGCCTTCGACAGCGCCCAGCACGGTGCCGACCTGTTCGATTTGAAAGTCCCGGGTAATATTTATACCCGTATCATGAATCCGACGAACGACGTGCTGGAAAAACGTGTTGCGGCTCTGGAAGGGGGTGTTGGTGCGCTGGCTCTGGCGTCTGGTATGACTGCTGTTACGTACGCGATCCAGACGATCACGGAAGTCGGTGACAATATTATCGCGTCGAGCACGCTTTATGGCGGCACGTATAACCTGTTTGCCCACACCTTTCCGCAATATGGCGTAGAAGTCCGTTTTGCCGATCCTCTTCTGGAAGATGATTTTTCGGCACGGATCGACAGCAGGACCAAGGCTATCTTCTGTGAGTCCGTCGGCAATCCTCTCGGCAACGTTACCGATATCGAAAAGCTGGCAAAGATCGCCCACGCTCATGGTATTCCACTGATCGTCGACAATACCGTTCCGACTTCCTATCTGTGCCGCCCGTTCGAATTCGGTGCCGATATCGTGGTGTATGCCCTGACCAAATCGATGAACGGTCACGGCAACAGTCTTGGCGGCTGTATCGTCGATAGCGGCAAATTCCCATGGAAAGAAAACAGGGAAAAATTCAAGCGTCTGAGCGAACCGGATGTGTCCTATCATGGTGTCGTTTATACGGAATCGTTTGGCGATGCGGCTTATATTGCCCGTGCAAGGGTCGTTCCTTTGCGCAATATGGGGGGGGCGCTTTCCCCGATGAACTCGTTTTTGATCCTGCAGGGTATCGAAACTCTGCCGTTGCGTATGGACAGAACCTGTGAAAATGCGCTTGCCCTTGCCAAATTCCTGAACGATCATCCGAAAGTCTCCTGGGTGAATTGTGCCGCGTTGCCGGATCATCGCGACCATGCCCTGCTGCAGAAATACATGAATGGCAAGGCGCCGAGCCTGCTGTCTTTCGGTGTCAAACCATCAGGAAGCATGAGTGCCCGCGAAGCCGGTGCCAAGGTGCTGGATGCATTCAAGCTGTTTACCCGCCTGGTCAATATCGGCGATGCCCGTTCTCTGGCAACCCACTCGGCATCGACGACCCATCGCCAGTTGAATGCTGAAGAGCTGAAAAAAGCCGGGGTCAGCGAAGACATGATCCGTCTGTCCATCGGTCTGGAAAATGCTGAAGACCTCATCGCCGATCTGGATCAGGCTCTGGCACAGATTTAGAAAAGTTTTGTGTTTTTCAGGGGAAACAGGACAACCGGGGTTGTCCTGTTTTTTTAT
>CAJKQK010000008.1 GCA_905202055.1 uncultured Oxalobacter sp. | reverse complement strand
CATCGCCGAACTATCGAAGACATTGAAAAGCGTGGTGACTGTAAAATTTCAACCGCATACAAATTTGCACAGATATTAGGTGTAACTTTGGAAGAACTATATGATGAAAAGACACCAGAGGATTAACCTCTGGTGTCTTTTTATATTTTTTTGATTTTTTTTAACATCATATATACAAATCAATAAAATAGCTTTACTTATACTTTTGGAAAACTTCTTCTAGCTGGTTATGTCTTGGTGGCTCCAAAAACCTTCTCTCGTCACCATGTACAACCACTCTATCGTTTCCGTCAGTGATTTTTCCAATAACATTTGCATAAAATCCATTGTCATTTAGCAATGCAGCTAACCCGGTTCCATTTTCTGTAACAAAAAGCACAGCCCCTGTGCCGTCAACCAGATAAGGATTGTAATCAAACAATTCTGCTATCTCAACTGTCTCCTGCCAAACAGGAATCTTTTCAAGTTCTATCTGGATGCCTTTATCTATGGCAGATGCTAATTCCCACGCACTTGAGAAAACGCCTCTATCTCCCACGCAATGTGCAAACTTGCAATGTTCTTTCCCGCAATATCCGGAGCGGAACCGTGGGATGGTTCATAAAGGCCCTTGTTGTTTTCGTCCAGTGAAGCGGACGGCAGCATGCCGATCGAACCGGTCAGCATCGCGGCCGCGTCGGACAGGATGTCGCCGAACATGTTACCGGTCACGATAACATCCAGCTCCTTCGGTGCGCGGACCAGCTGCATAGCCGCATTGTCGACATACATGTGATCCAGTTTGACGTCCGGATATTCTTTCGCAACATCCATCATGATTTCACGCCAGAGCTGGGACGTTTCCAGCACATTGGCCTTGTCGACGGAAGTCAGGCGTTTGCCACGTTTTTGGGCTGTCTGGAAAGCGATATGAGCGATCCGGCGGATTTCCGGTTCGGCATAACGCATGGTATCGAAGCCTTCCCGGGCACCTTTGAAAGCGCCATCCGGTGCGGAACGATGACCGCGTGGCTGGCCGAAGTAAATATCACCGGTCAGTTCGCGAACAATGAGCAGATCCAGTCCGGAAACGACTTCCGGTTTCAGCGTGGAAGCGCCTGCCAGTTCAGGATACAGGATCGCCGGACGCAGATTGGCGAACAGTTTCAGGTTTTTGCGCAAACCTAAAATAGCCTGTTCCGGACGCAGGGAACGTTCCAGCGTGTCGTATTTGAAGTCACCGACGGCACCGAAAAGAATCGCATCGGCTTCTTTCGCCAGCTTCAGCGTGCTTTCCGGCAACGGATGACCGTGGGCGGCATATCCTGCACCACCGACTTCGGCCCATTCCATTTCGAATTTTTCATCAAGCGCATTCAATACGCGAACGGCCTGTTCCAGAATTTCCGGGCCGATACCGTCGCCCGGCAGCATTGCAATCTTCACGTCTTTCCTCTCGTCTCTGGTTCCGCCTTCATCGGGAAGAACCTTTTTATGTTTTTATAAAATAACCATCAAATCGTGTTGGCCAACCAGGGCTGTTCCCCGACATGGCGCTTTTCGTATTCCCTGATCTTGTCCGCTTTCTGAAGCGTCAGGCCGATATCGTCCAGCCCGTTCATCAGGCAATATTGGCGGAACGGATCGATAGAGAAAGTGTACGCGATAGAGGCGTCATCGTTTTTGACGACCAATTTTTCCAGATCCACCGTCAGCTTGTAACCCGGATTCGCTTCAACCGTATTGAACAGCCGGTCGACCTGTTCTTCGGACAGGGTAACCGGCAGGAAACCGTTCTTGAAACAGTTGTTGAAGAAGATATCGGCAAAACTCGGCGCGATAACGGCCTTGAAACCATATTGCTGCAACGCCCAGGGAGCATGTTCCCGGGAAGAGCCGCAGCCGAAATTCTTGCGGGCCAGCAAAATGGAAGCGCCCTGATAACGTGGCTGGTTCAGCACGAAATCCGGATTGACCGGACGCGTGGAATTGTCCATTCCCGGTTCCCCATGATCGAGATAGCGCCATTCGTCAAACAGATTCGGACCGAATCCAGTCCGCTTGATCGATTTCAGAAACTGCTTGGGGATGATCGCGTCCGTGTCCACGTTGACGCGATCAAGAGGCACGACCAATCCGGTATGTACAGTAAATTTTTCCATGATTCAAATCAATTCAGGTGTCTTTCGTTCGGAAACAAAAGAGCCGGCTTCCCGATCCCTTCCGGGAAGCCGAAAAAACAAAATCACTTTCAGAACAAACGTTATTGGCTAACGATTATTTTGCAGCGTCTTCTACGGCAGAACCCGCTTTTTGCACGTCCTTGCCCACACCCTGTACGGTATTGCAACCCGCCAGAAAGGCCACTGCAGCCAAAACAGCGATCAAAGCTTTCATTTTCTTCTCCTTGGTTAAGGGTTTTCACGCACATCGACAAAATGTCCGGCAATGCCAGCTGCTGCTGCCATTGCTGGTGATACTAAATGAGTTCTGCCCCCTTGTCCTTGTCGCCCTTCAAAGTTCCGGTTCGACGTGGAAGCGCAACGTTCGCCCGGAGCGAGCCGGTCGTCGTTCATTGCCAGACACATGGAGCAGCCCGGTTCGCGCCATTCAAAACCGGCTTCGATGAAGATCTTGTCCAGGCCTTCTTTTTCCGCCTGCTCCTTCACGAGACCGGAACCGGGAACGACCATTGCCAGTGTCACGTTCGAAGCGCGTTTCTTGCCTTTGACGACGGCTGCCGCCGCTCTCAGATCCTCGATACGTGAATTGGTGCAGGATCCGATGAAAACCTTGTCGATGGCAATCGACGTAATCGGCATGTTCGGCTGCAAATCCATGTATTTCAGTGCGCGAACGATTGCGTCACGGCGGATCGGATCGGCTTCGTTTGCCGGATCAGGCACTTTTCCATCGACCGAAGTCACCATTTCAGGGGACGTTCCCCATGTGACCTGGGGCTGGATAGCGTCGGCATCCAGTTTGACGACCGCGTCGAATGTCGCCCCTTCGTCGGAATGCAGGGTCTTCCAGTATGCAACGGCTTTTTCCCACTGGTCACCTTTTGGTGAAAATGGGCGGCCGTTGACGTACTCGATCGTCGTATCATCGACGGCAACCATACCGGCACGGGCACCCGCTTCGATCGCCATATTGCACAGGGTCATACGGCCCTCCATGGACAGGCCGCGGATGGCGGAACCGGCGAATTCAATGGCATAACCCGTGCCGCCGGCCGTACCGATCTTGCCGATAACCGCGAGTACAATGTCTTTTGCAGTAACGCCTTCGCCCAGCTGCCCCTCGACTTGAACGAGCATCGATTTCGATTTTTTCGCCAGAAGCGTCTGGGTTGCCAGAACATGTTCGACTTCCGATGTACCAATACCATGAGCCAGACAGCCGAAAGCACCGTGTGTCGAGGTATGCGAGTCACCGCAAACAACGGTCATGCCCGGCAGGGTCGCGCCCTGTTCAGGCCCGATGACGTGCACGATGCCCTGACGGTTGTCGGCCATATTGAAATAGGTCAGACTGAACGCTTTCGCGTTCATGTCCAGCGTTTCGACCTGCAGGCGCGAGATCGGGTCGGCAATCGGGCCTTGACGGTTCTGGGTGGAGACGTTGTGATCGGCTACCAGAAGATTGGCAGAATCCCTCCAGGGCTTGCGACCAGCCATGCGCAGGCCTTCAAAAGCCTGCGGGCTGGTGACTTCATGCAGAAGGTGGCGATCGATATACAAAATCGTCGTGCCGTCTTTTTCCGTATCCACCACATGGGATTCCCAGAGTTTGTCGTAAAGAGTTTTTGCCATGATGCCATTCATATACTTTGTTGACTAATAAAATATTATGCCACATTCAACGGCAAACCTGACAGGGCATAGGATTATTACGTTTTATTTTGGCATCTGCCATCGAAACGATTGCCATGCAGCAAGAAAAGCGACGAGTGCAAAGCCGGAAGCGACCCAGTAAACGGCTTCCGGCGAAAAATCCTTCCAGACCCATGAGAGGAAAAAACCGCCGAGCGTGCCGCCGACGCCATAAGAGGCACTGATGAAGAGCGCTTGTCCCCGTGCCTGCAAGGGACCGGAAAACCACTTTTGAATGCTTAAAATCGAGGTGACATGGTGTGCCCCGAAGGTTGCGGCATGCAACAACTGGGCAATCAGCAGAATAATGAACGATTCGGCCCCGAACCCGATCAGTGCAAAACGCAAAACCGCCAGAAAGAGGCTTGCCAGCAAGATGGCTTTTATGCCGAAACGTTTCACTATCGGAGCCTGATAAATGAAGAAAATAATTTCCGCCGACGCACCGATCGCCCACATCATACCGATAGTGACGCTACTGTAACCGAGCACTGAAAGATACAGGGAATAAAAAGAATACATGGCCCCATGAGCGGCCAGCATGAAACAGCCTGAAACCATGAAAGCGATCACTTCGCGCTGGCCCATGACTTGCCAGACCGAGGCCACTTTTTTGGCGACAAGTGTTTGTGGCGTCTGGTAAAGACGAAGGCTGACGATCAGAACGGCTCCGAGAATGGCTGCCCCGACCCATGGCATGAGGCCGATGCCTGCCCAGTCCAGCACAAAACCGGAAGCCGCCGTCATAAACACATAGCCGACCGATCCCCACAGGCGCAATTGCCCGTAACGGGACATGTTGCCATGCATTTCCGACAGAATCAGGGCGTCGGACAAGGGGCCCTGTGCACTGGTGAACAGATTCACGGCAATCATGAAAAAGGCAAAGTACCAGAAGCCCCCGCCGAAAAAGAAGCCGGTGAATGCGATCAGCGCCGCCCCCGCTGTGAACTGGAGCACGCGGGCACGTTGCCCTGTCCAGTCCGCCATCCATCCCCACAGATTCGGCCCGACAATACGCATGGCCTGCATCAGCGACATCAGGATACCGATTTCAAACGCACTGATACCCCTGAATGCAAGGTAAAGGGAAACGAAGGTCGGAAAAACGCCGACGAAACTGTAATAGCTGAAATAGAACGCGCCGAAACCCAACGACTGTTTTGGCCATGTATTGTCAGACACGACTCGATCCGGAAAACATCTTTATTCGCCGTCGATGGACTGCGGCAAATCTCCCTCGACCGGAGGGAAAGGAGGAAGTACGTCAGCACATTGTGCACGATGCTGCAAAACGGCGTCCATCAATACCAGCGCCAGCATCGCCTCGGCGACCGGAACGGCACGTATGCCGACACATGGGTCATGACGGCCTGTCGTTTCGACAGTGACCGCATCACCCTGGCCGTCTATCGACTGGCGTGGCAGACGAATGGAGGGTGTCGGCTTGATGGCAATGGATACACGGATATCCTGACCGGTTGAAATACCGCCCAGAACGCCGCCTGCATGATTGGTCAGGAAACCGTCAGGCGTGATTTCATCCCCGTGTTCGGAACCTCTTTGCGCCACCGAAGCGAACCCGTCACCGATTTCAACACCCTTGACCGCATTGATGCCCATCATCGCAGCCGCGATTCCGGCATCCAGCTTTTCAAAAAGCGGGTTGCCAAGACCGACCGGAACTCCGGTTGCAATGACGTCGACTTTCGCGCCGATAGAATCGCCCGCTTTTCGCAAGGCGTCCATCTTTTCCTCAAGCGCGTTCAATAAAGCGCTGGAATCGGTTGCGGCAAAGAATAAATTGTGTGACGTAAAATTCCAGGACTGGAAAGGAATAGGCGTATCGCCCAATTGTGAAAGACACCCCTTGATTTCGACACCGTAGCGCTTTCTCAGCCATTTTCTGGCAATCGCTGCTGCGGCAACGGTCACTGCCGTCAAACGGGCTGACGAACGGCCTCCCCCTCTCGGGTCACGCAAACCGTATTTGAGAAAATAGGGGTAGTCGGCATGGCCGGGACGGAAAACGTCGGCGATATTGCTGTAATCCTTGCTGCGCTGGTCCTGATTTTCTATCAGAAGCGCAATCGGGGTGCCGGTAGTTTTTCCCTGATAAACACCGGACAGGATTTTGACGGCATCCGGTTCACGGCGTTGTGTGACGAAACGGGAAGTACCGGGTTTGCGGCGATCCAGTTCAGGCTGGATATCGTCTTCCGACAGGTCCATACCCGGAGGGCAGCCATCGACAATACAGCCAATGGCCGCGCCGTGCGATTCGCCGAACGTCGTTACCGAAAACAGTTTCCCGAAAGAATTGCCTGCCATAGCGTGATCCGTAAAGAATTTGAATTAACCTGAAGTATGAATTTTAACATCCCCGGTTTGTAAACGTGTCATGATAAACACCGGTTTACTTTTACCCGGACACAACAGCCAGTCAGAGCAGGAAAGCGCTGTTGATGGCAAACACACACCAGTCCAGAAGGCCGCCCGGGAAAACGCCCAGCACGACGATCAGAAATCCGTTGATGCCAAGCGCAACCGCCATGTCCCACGGCACACGGATCTTCCGTTCATCCGCCGGCTCGTCAAAATACATGAACTTGACGACCCGAAGGTAGTAAAACGCGCCGATCACTGCAAAGACAATCCCGACGACTGCCAGCCAGATCAGTCCCGCATCGACGAGTGCCTGAAACACGGCGAACTTGCCGAAGAAACCGACTAGCGGCGGAACGCCGGCAAAGGAAAACATGCAGACGAGCATGATCAGTGCGTACCATGGATTGCGGCGGTTCAGACCCCGAAGATCGTCCAGCCTGTCCGCCTCAAGTCCCTTGTCCGACATCACCAGGATCACACCGAACGCACCGAGCGTCGCCAGCACGTAGACAATGGTGTAATACATGGCCGAACTATACGCGAAAGTGGAAGCGATGACGCGAGTCCCTTCCCTGACTCCGGCCAGCATACCCAGCAACATGTACCCCATCTGGGCAATTGTTGAATAAGCCAGCATACGCTTGATGTTCTTCTGCATGATGGCCGCGACATTGCCAAGTGCCATCGACAGGATGGCGATGATCATCAGCATCTGTTGCCAGTCGAAAGCCAGTGGCAACAACGCTTCGACCAGAATGCGCAGGCAGATCGCAAACCCGGCGAGTTTCGGCGCACCGGCGATCAGAAGGGTAACCGCCGACGGCGCGCCCTCGAACACGTCGGGCACCCACATATGGAACGGTACGGCACCCAATTTGAAGGCGATACCGGCCACGACGAAAACGATACCGAAAACCAGAATCGTCCGGCTGATGCCGCTGTAAGCCGATATTCTTGCCACCTCGATAAAATCCAGAGACCCCGTTGCCCCGTATAGCATGGAAATCCCGTAAAGCAGAAGACCCGAACCCAGCGCGCCCAGGATGAAAAACTTGGTCGCCGCCTCGACAGCCTTGTTGTCATGGCGTTTTAAAGCCACCAGCGCATAGAGGGGAAAAGACATCAATTCAATGCCCAGATACATCGTCAAAAAATCCGCGGCTGAAATGACGACCATCATGCCGAGCATGGCAAAAAGAGACAGGCTGTAAAATTCGCCGCCCAGATGTCCTGAGGTGAGATTCCGCTCGTTGATGTAGCGCCGGGCATACACCAGTGTGAACAGCATGGCGACATAGGTGCATAGCTTCAACAGAATCGATACGGCATCGGAAATGAAGGATCCTGCGAAGCTGTACACGACATTTTTTTCCAGTGGAAAAAGGAACGTGACAGCGATACAGCCAAGTATCGCAAGCACCGACAAACCGAATGTGACATCCCGCCTGTTCTGTGGCAAAAACAGGTCAACAAGCAATATCGCCGGTACCGATGCAATCAGTATCAGTTCTGGCAAGGCGGGAAGCAGGTTCATCGAGTTCATGTCGTTTTAAGCATCCCTTACAGTTTGGATTGCGAAACATGTAACAGCAGATCGGCAACGGACGTCTGCATGACGTCGGTCACCCAAGCAGGATAAAGCCCGATAGCGAGCACGAAAGCGCCCAGAACCGCAAGCACGAAAAATTCCCGCGCGCTGATGTCTTTCAACGCGGCAACCCGCTCGTTTTCAACCGGCCCGTACAGCACGCGCTTGATCATCCAGAGCGTATAAGCCGCCCCCAGAATCAGGGCCAGTGCACCGGCGGTACCGATCCAGACATTGACCTTGACAGCGCCCAGAATGACCATGACTTCACCGACAAAACCGGACGTTCCCGGCAAACCGCAATTGGCCAGTGCAAACAAAACGAAGAACGCGGCAAAACGCGGCATGACAAAGGCGACCCCGCCATAATCGGCAATGTCACGCGTATGCATCCGGTCGTAAAGCACACCAACGCACAGGAACATGGCAGCCGAGACGAAACCATGCGAAATCATCTGCACCAGCGCACCATCTACAGTGATGTTTTCAAAGAGAAAAAAACCGAGCGTCACAAAGCCCATATGAGCGATGGATGAGTATGCGATCAGTTTCTTCATGTCTTTCTGGACAAGCGCGACCAGCCCGATATAGATCACGGCGATCAGCGATAATGCAATCATCAACCATGCCAGCGACCGGCTGGCATCCGGCAGGATCGGCATGGAAAACCGGATGAAGCCGTAAGCGCCGAGTTTCAGCATGAGTGCGGCAAGAATGACCGAACCGCCTGTTGGCGCCTCGACGTGGGCGTCCGGCAACCAGGTATGTACCGGCCACATCGGCACCTTGACGGCAAATGCCGTCAAAAAGGCGATGAAGAGCCATATCTGTACGTTCAGCGGAAGGGATGTGTTATACCAGGTAAAGATGTTGAAACTGTTCGTTTGCAGATACAGATACAGGATGCCGATCAGCATCGGGAGCGAGCCGAAGAAGGTGTACAGGAAAAACTTGAATGCCGCATAAACACGCCGTTCACCACCCCAGACGCCGATAATGACGAACATCGGAATCAGGGTCGCTTCAAAGAAAACGTAAAACAGGAGCCCGTCAAACGTCGAAAAAACGCCGATCATCAGACCGGACAGGATAAGGAAAGCGCCCATGTATTGCGCGATCTGTTTCTGGATGACGTTCCATCCGGCAATCACGACGATCAGGGTGATCAGGGCCGACAGCAGGACGAACCACATGGAAATGCCATCCACACCCAGTGCGTATTCGACATGAAAGAGCTTGATCCATGAGTGCCGCTCGACGAATTGCATGCCGTGTGCGCTTCTGTCGAAATCGATCGCCAGTGGCAAAGTGACGGCAAAACTGGCAAGCGCACCGAGAAGTGACAGCCAGCGAACGAATGTGGCCCTTTCATCCTTCCCGGTCACGAGTACCAGCAAACCGAAAAATACCGGGCACCAGATCGCGAGCGACAGGACTGGAAAGGCTGAATACGACAGATTAGGCATATTTATCCGATCAAACTTTTATCTCAAACTGATGGGAACAAACCAGAACAGCAGGCACAGCAGGCCGATAATCATGGCAAAAACGTAGTGGTACAGATACCCTGACTGGAAATGCCGGACGATTGAGGCGATCCAGCCCACCATTTTCGATCCCCCATTCACCAGCACGCCGTCGATCATGACGACATCGACTACTTTGAACACGACACGTCCGAATTTCTTCGTTCCTTTCACAAAGAAGCGGCCGATAATCCAGTCGTCGATCAGCGTCACGTCAATTTTTTTCCACAGTACATTGCCCAGCCACAAGGTGCTGTTCACAAAAACTTTTTCATACAATCTGTCCAGATAATACTGTTCCACAAGCAGACGGTGCAAAAAACGGAACCGGCGTCGCAGACGGATCGGCGCGACCGGATTGATCATATAGAAGTACCATGCCATCGCGATACCGGCTATAACCAGCCAGAAAGTTGGTGTCATGATTTCATGAAAAGTCATCGACAGCGCGCTATCGAAATGAAGCGCCAGCGCCTGCATACCCGCATGCTTCTCGTTATCGACGAAAATCACGTTTTCGAAAAAATCGCCGAATACCATCGGCTCGATCATGAAATATCCGGCAATCACCGACGGAATGGCCAGCAAAACCAATGGCAAGCGGATGATCCAGGGTGATTCATGTGGTTTTTCGCCCGGAAGCAAACCGATCAGATTACCCTGCGGGACTTTTTCCTTCTCGGCCGTTTTCAGATTGACGAGCTGTTGCCGCTGGAAGCGTTCTTTTCCGTGAAAGACGTAAAAGAACAGCCTGAACGTATAAAAACCGGTGACGAACAGACCGGCGATGACGGCCACCAGAGCGATAGTGGAACCTGACACGGAAGATGCCCTGACCGCGCCGACAATCGTTTCCTTGGAATAGAAACCCGAAAAGAAAGGCACACCAGTCAGGGCTAATGAACCGATCAGCGCCGTTACCCATGTCAGCGGCATATATTTGCGCAAGCCACCCATGTTCCGGATATCCTGATCGTGATGCATGCCCAGAATGACTGAACCGGCCGCCAGAAAGAGAAGCGCCTTGAAGAATGCGTGCGTCATCAGATGAAAAACAGCGACAGAATAGGCCGAGACCCCGAGCGCGACAACCATGTAACCCAGTTGCGACAAGGTCGAATAGGCGATGATCCGCTTGATGTCGGTCTGCACCATTGCAATTAGCCCCAGAAAGAGTGCGGAAATCGCGCCGACAAGAACCATCACGGACAGTGCCGTTTCCGACAGTTCATACAATGGGGAAAGCCGGGCCACCATGAAAATACCAGCCGTCACCATCGTGGCAGCATGGATCAATGCGGAAATCGGCGTCGGGCCTTCCATCGAATCCGGCAGCCAGACATGGAAAGGGAACTGTGCCGATTTGCCCATTGCACCGACAAAAAGGAACAGGCAAATTGCCGTAATGACGAGCCAGCCGGTACCCGGCAAAGCTATCATCGCCAATTGCTCGCGGATGGCGAAAACGTCCTGATAGTTCAGCGAACCGGCAAACGCAAAGACCAGCCCGATGCCGATGATGAATCCGAAATCGCCCACACGGTTGACGAGGAAAGCCTTCAAACCGGCTGACACGGCCGTCGGTTTTTCGAGCCAGAACCCGATCAGCAGATAGGAAACCAGTCCGACCGCTTCCCACCCGAAGAAAAGCTGGAGGAAATTATTGCTCATCACCAGAGCGAGCATGGAAAAGGTGAATAGCGAGATATACGAGAAAAAGCGGCTGACGTTATCGTCGTTTTCCATGTAACCCATCGAATAAATATGGACGAGCAGGGAAATGAAGGTGACGACCAGCATCATCATGGCGGTCAGGCTATCCACCAGAAAACCGATTTCCAGTTTTACATTCCCGACAGTCGCCCATGTATAGACCGACCCGTTGAATTCCGCTCCGGAAATGACTTCCAGCAGAATCATCAATGAACAGACGAACGAAATGGCCACACCCGATACCGTAACGGCTTTGGACGTTCTCCGGCGGATCAGGTGTCCCCCGAACATCGAACCCATCAGGCCGGCGATCAATGCGCCCGCAAGCGGCGCCAGAAGCGCAGCCAGCAATAAATGGACGTTCAGTTGATCAGGCATTCCCGTTCTTTCCTCAATCTATTCCGCAAATGATTACATACATACAATCACATTATCCTTTCAGGCTATCCATATCATCGGTCTTGACCGAACTGATCCGCCTGAAGAGAACCACCAGTATTCCCAGACCGATCGCCGTTTCCGAAGCGGCAACCGTCAGGATGAAAAATACGAAAACCTGCCCGGCAATATCCCCCAGATAATGGGAAAAGGCGATGAAATTCAGATTGATCGCCAACAACATCAGCTCGATCGACATCAGGAGCATGATCAGATTGCGCCGGTTGATGAAAATGCCCATGACTCCGATGGAAAACAGGATCGCTGCCAGAATCAGGTAATGGACCAGTGAAACGGTCATCATGGCATATCCTCCCGTTTGGTTTCCCGTTCAAATGTTTCCGCTTTCATCTCGACAATGCGTATCCTGTCTTCAGGCCGGACATGAATGGCCTTGCTGGCTGACGTATATTTGGCATCCGACCTTTTCCGGAACGTCAGCGTAACCGCAGCAATCAGCGCAACCAGCAGGATAATTGCCGCGATTTCAACATTGAACAGATAGTCGGTAAACAGGGCTTTCCCGATCTCCGCCGTCAGCCCGATTTTCGACGCATTTTTCGGGACGTGTGAGTCGATCATCCAGAAGCCGCGGAAAAGAACCGCCGACATTTCAAGCACAATCGCCACTCCCACAATCGTGGCGGAGACCATATTTTTTCTGGCTGCCCTTTTCAGTTCGGTCAGGTCCAGATCCATCATCATGACGACGAAAAGGAAGAGTACCATCACGGCGCCTACGTAAACCAGAAGCAGGATCAACGCGAGAAATTCCGCTTTCAGCAAAATCCAGATCGCCGCGCCGGTGAAAAAGGAGAGGACAAGATACAGCACGGCATGCACCGGATTGCGCGACGTGATGACGCGCAATGCCGCCAGTACCATAATGGCGCCAAACACATAAAAGAGAACGTTTGTCAGTTGCATGGCATTCATAAAGCGATCAGGCCTTTAACGGTAGGGTTCATCGGCATCCTTCGCTTCCCTGATTTCTTCCTTGTACGTATCGCCTACTTTCAGCAGGACTTCCTTCGAAAACAGCAAATCGTTTTTCCCGTCGGCACTATATTCGAACATCGGTATCTCGACAATGGCATCGACGGGACATGCTTCCTCGCACAGGCCGCAAAATATGCACTTGCTCTGGTCGATATCGTAACGCGTCGTCCTTCTCGACCCGTCCTCGCGTTCTTCGGATTCGATCAGGATCGCCTTGGCGGGACAGACGGACTCGCACAATTTGCACGCAATACATTTTTCCTCGCCGTTCCCGTCGCGCATCAGAGCATGCATGCCACGGAAACGGGGAGACAACGGCGTTTTCTCTTCAGGATAGCGTACCGTCGCTTTCCGCCTGAACATGACCCTGAGAGTCAGGGCCATTCCCTGTACCAGTTCTATCAGGGAGAAGGTTTTGAAAAAGTGTTTTATCGTCTTCATTTGCCCGTCCTCATCGCCATATGTTGAAAGGCGTCTGCATCCAGCAGGCGATGAAAACGAGGTAAGCCAATGTAAGCGGAATCAGCACTTTCCACCCAAGCCGCATCGCGTGATCATACCGGTAGCGCGGAAATGTCGCACGAACCCAGATGAATATGAACACGATGGTGAATGTCTTGGAAGCCAGCCAGATCCAGCCCGGCACCCATGCGAGAAAAGACCAGTTGACCGGCGCAAGCCATCCTCCAAGGAACATGATGGCGGCCATCGTCGAAAACAGGACAATATTGGCATACTCGGCCAGATAAAACATGGCAAACGCCATACCGGAATATTCGACCATGTGACCGGCCACGATTTCGGATTCCCCTTCTGTCGTATCGAAGGGATGCCGCCCGGTTTCGGCTATCGAACAAATGATATAAACGACGAAAATCGGGAAAAGTGGAATCCAGTTCCAGGACAGGAAAGTGAATCCCTGGCTGGCGAAAAAGCCCTGACTTTGCCCGATGACGATATCCGAGAGATTCAGGCTGCCGGAAACCAGCAGGACGATCACGAGTGAGAACCCAAGCGGGATTTCGAAAGAAATCATGAGTGCCGCCGCCCGGACAGCCCCCATGAGCGCATACTTCGAATTGGACGCCCACCCGCCGATGATAATTCCGTAAATGCTGACAGACGTGATCGCCATGATGAACAGGAGGCCGGCATTGACATTGGCCAGCACCATATCCGGACCGAAGGGAATGACGGCCCATGCTGCCAGCGCAGGCGCCATCGCCAGTACCGGTGCCAGCCAGAACAGGACCTTGTCGGCTTTTTCCGGAACGATGATTTCTTTCAGAAGCAGCTTGATGGCATCGGCAACAGGCTGGATCAGGCCAAGCGGGCCCACCCGGTTCGGGCCCAGACGGGCATGCATCCAGCCGATCACTTTCCGTTCCCCGAGAGTCAGGAAAGTGACGATAAGCAAAACAGGCGCAAGGATGATACTGATCCGTACCATGATCCAGACGACAGGCCACAGCGATCCAAAGATTTGCTGACCGTATTGATGCACCAGATTGAGCAATTCAGTCATCATGCGCGAGCGACTCCGATCCAGCCGTTTATCGGCCCCAGCATCGCGGTTGCAGGATGTCCCGTCGCCAGTCTGACGACATTGTCCGGCAGCGATTCATCTTTTACGGCAGGCAGAACGACTTCACCCATTTCCTGCCAGACCCTGACCTTGTCATGGTCGTTCAACCCCATTTCATCGAACAGCGAAACCGGAAGATGTACAAGCGGTTCTGCGGCAGCCTGCGTCTGTTGCAGGGACGGCGCGCGGCGAACGAGCATGTCCGAAAAATAAAGCGGGACATCGGCTATGCGCTTAAGCCCCGTTTCGGAAACGGTTTCGGATGCATCGAATTCCACCAGGAACCCGCTGACATTATTCAGTTCACCGGCAATATTACGGTTGTGCAGGCATTCATCCCGCACCTGTTCGGACGAGTCATAGTCAAATCCGGGCAAATCGAGGAAATTGCCGAGCACCCGAAGCACTTTCCATGCAGGCCGCGTTTCACCCGGCGGTGCAACAGCTCCCTCAAAAGACTGCACTCGTCCTTCAAAATTGATGAAAGTTCCCGACGTTTCAGTAAACGCCGCAACCGGCAACAATACATCGGCCACATCGAGACTTTGTTTGAACGGTGTCAACGCCACGACCATCTCCGCCTGTTGCAGGGCTGCCATCATCTTCGGCTGATTGGCGACATCCAGTTCCGGCTCCGTTTGCAACAGAAGGAAAGCCTTGCTCGAATCCGATGCAATGCCGTTCAGGGTTTCTCCCGAACCCGGTGTCGGGAAGGCATTTGCCAGATACGCACCTGTTGTATTGGCTCCCCCGGTCAATACACCGAATTTCGCACCGGTATTTCCTGCCAGCCACTCAGCTGCCATATGCAAGGCCGAAGCCTCTTCATGCTGCAAGGCAACCGCTCCCAGAATGATCGCGCTGTTCCCGCCATCCATCAGAGATGCGGCAATACGATCAGCCGTTTCAGTCACCGGCAGATTTCCCAGCCAGTCGGGTACAGGCATTCCTTTTTTGATTGCCACCGCGGCAATGATTTCACCCAGCATCGGCAACCATTTTGCGGGTGAGCCGATCAACCTGTTTTCAACCGGCATCAGCCAGTCGTCATCGACAGCATGCAACATGCTGACTCTTGCACCGTTTATTGCCGCTTTCCTGAAACGGGAAGCCAGCAGTGGCGCTTCAGACCGCAAAAACGATCCGATAATCAAAACCTGATCCAGATTGTCGATTTCCTCAATCTTCATTCCCAGCCAGGGCAGGATTTTTCCATCCATCGTGAAGTCCGACTGGCGCAGACGGAATTCGACTTTTTCCGATCCCATCTTGCGTACCAGTTTCTGCAGCAAAGCCAGCTCTTCCAGCGTCGCCTGCGGGGATGACAGTGCGGCCAGCGCAGCGGCGCCATGATCGCGGCTGATACTCTTCAAACCATGTGTGACGTAATTCAACGCTGTTTCCCAGTCCGTCTCGATCCAACGGTTATCCTGCTTTACCATCGGCACGGTCAGACGCTCCCTGCTGTCAAGAGCCTCATAAGAAAAACGGTCGCGGTCGGATAGCCAGCATTCATTCACCGCTTCATTCTCGAACGGCAAAACGCGCATTACCTGCCCCCGCAAAGTCTGGACAGTCATGTTCGAACCGAGACCATCATGCGGACTGACCGAGCGATGCGACGCCAGTTCCCAGCCACGTGCCTTGTAACGGAACGGTTTGGATGTCAGCGCGCCGACCGGGCACACGTCGATCATGTTGCCCGACAATTCGGAATTGACGTTCTTATTCAGGAAAGTCGTGATTTCCTCCCGGTCACCCCGGTTGACCATGCCGAATTCCATCAGGCCACCGATCTCTTCACCGAAACGGACACAACGGGTACACTGGATGCAGCGGCTCATTTCCTGCATGGAAATCAGCGGGCCGGCATTTTTCACGAAAACAATACGTTTTTCTTCTTCGAAACGGGCTTTTGAAGCACCATACCCGACGGAATAATCCTGAAGGAGACATTCCCCGCCCTGATCGCAAACAGGACAATCGAGCGGATGGTTGATGAGCAGGAATTCCATCACCGCTTTTCTGGCCGAGACGACATTTTCGCTATCGGTATGGACAACCATTCCTTCCGTCACCGGCGTGGCACAGGCAGGCACCAGTTTCGACGTGTTGTCGACTTCGACGAGGCACATGCGGCAACTGGCCGTAATCGACAGTTTCTTGTGATAGCAGAAATGGGGAATCGGCTTGCCCGAGTCAAGCGCGACCTGCAGCAGTGAACTGCCCGGTTCCGCTTTTATTTTCTCACCATCAATCTCGATTTCAACCATATTCATCTATTATCGTCCGCCTGATGCTTCAGGGCACCGTTTGTGTTCAATGTGGTATTCGAATTCCGGCCTGAAATGTTTTATGAATGAGCGCACCGGCATCGCGGCAGCGTCACCCAGTGCGCAAATCGTCCTGCCCATAATGTTGGCAGCGACATTATCCAGCAAATCCAGATCTTCCGTTTTACCCTGACCGTTTTCGATCCGTTCAATCAGCCTGACGAGCCAGCCGGTCCCTTCACGGCAAGGTGTGCATTGCCCGCACGACTCGTTCCAGTAAAAACGGGACAGGTTCAGCAGCGCTTTCACCATACAACGTGTTTCATTCAGCACGATCACTCCGCCTGTCCCCAGCATCGAACCGGCTTTTGCGATCGAATCGTAATCCATGTTCAGCTGCATCATCATGCCAGCGGGCAACACCGGTGAGGACGATCCCCCCGGAATGACCGCCTTCATCGCAAGTCCGTCCTTCATACCTCCTGCCAGTTCCAGCAATTCCGGAAAGGAAATACCCAGTGGCACTTCATAATTGCCCGGTCTCGCAACGTCGCCCGACAGACAGAAAATCTTCGTACCCGGGCAATTGTTCCGGCCCAAATCCGCATACGCATCGCCACCCATCGCCATGATGAAAGGCACATAGGCCAGCGTCTCTACATTATTGATCGTCGTCGGCTGTCCGTACAGACCGGAAAGGCGGCTTGAACCGCGGCTGTCCGCGCTTGCCTTCCATCGATTCCAGCAATGCCGTTTCCTCACCGCAGATATAAGCCCCGTAACCGTGAAAAGCATGCAACTCGAAATCGTAACCGGAACCCTGCAAATCTTTGCCGATCAGACCTGCTTCACGCGCCTGCCGGATCGCTTCTTCAAATTGTTCATACACCGTCCAGATTTCACCGTGAATGTAGATATAACCGGCTGTAATTCCCATTGCATAAGCTGCGATCAGCATCCCTTCGATCACGGCATGGGGATTGTAACGAAGAATGTCACGATCCTTGAATGTACCCGGCTCGCTTTCATCGGCATTGCAAATCAGGTACATCTGTCCGGCATAATCTTTTGGCATGAAACCCCATTTGACTGCTGTCGGAAAACCTGCCCCCCCGCGACCGCGCAAACCGGAAGCCCTGACTTCGGCAATAATCCGTTCACGCGGCATACGTTCGGCAAGGATACGTCTGAATTGTTCGTATCCTCCACGCGAAACGTAATCCGCCAGTGTCCAGTTATCGCCTGTCAGCCCCCTGAAAAGCAGAGGTTCGGCATGACGGCCATGCAGGCAGGTCATTGCTTCAGTTCCTCCAGAAGTCTGTCGATCTTGTCGTTCGTCATGCGCATATGCATATTCTTGTTATTCACCATAATGACCGGGCCATCTCCGCATGCGCCCATGCATTCGCTTGCCACCAGCGTGAAAAGGCCATCCGGCGTCGTTTCGCCGAATTCGATCCCCAGCTTCTGTTTCAGATACGATGCAGCCTGATCGCTTCCCGTCATTTCGCAAGGCAGGTTGGAACACACAGCGATCTTGAACTTTCCGACGGGACGGGTATTGAACATGCTGTAAAAACTGGCGACTTCACCAACCGCTATTGGCGGCAAGCCAAGATAATCGGCCACTTCCCTGATGATTTCAGGAGACAGCCAGCCTTTTTCGTCCTGCGCGACCGTCAGGGCGGCAATCGCCGCCGACCGTTTTCTGGTCGGCGGGAACTTTTCCAGTTCCCTGTCGATTTTCCTGTACGATTCCTCACTCAAGCTCATGTTTCACCTGTCATATTCTCTAGCGGTCTACTTCACCGAACACGATGTCGATACTGCCGATCACGGCGACAGCGTCGGCAATCAGATGCCCCTTGACCAACTGTTCCAGTCCCTGCAAATGCACGAAGGATGGAGCACGTATTTTCATCCTGAATGGCTTGTTGGCGCCATCCGAAACCATGTAAATCCCGAATTCACCCTTGGGCGCTTCCACAGCCGAATAAATTTCCCCCTTGGGCAAATGAAAACCTTCCGTAAACAGCTTGAAATGATGAATCATTTCTTCCATTCCCGTTTTCATCTTTGCCCGGGGCGGAGTCGAGACCCTGTAATCGTCCGATTTGATCGGGCCCGGGTTCTGTTTCAGCCAGTCCACACATTGCCGGATAATCCGGTTCGACTGGCGCATTTCCTCAACTCTTACCAGGTAGCGGTCGTAACAGTCGCCTTCCTTGCCAACCGGAATCGCAAAATCCATTTTGTCATAGACAGCGTAAGGCTGCTTTTTCCTCAAATCCCATTCCACCCCCGAACCGCGCAGCATCGGGCCAGTAAAACCTGCCGCCAGAGCCTCTTCAGGAGAAATGACCCCGACACCGACCAGCCTCTGTTTCCATATCCTGTTATCGGTAAGCAGAGTTTCGTATTCATCCACGCATCCCGGAAAACGGTTCGTGAAATCCTCGATAAAATCGAGCAGAGACCCTTCACGGTTGGCATTCAGCGTCCTGATGCGCTTGTCGCTCTGGAATTTCGTTTTCCTGAATTTAGGCATCGAATCCGGCAAATCCTGACTGACGCCACCCGGACGATAATAGGCGGCATGCATACGCGCACCACTGGCCGCTTCGTAGCAGTCCATCAAATCTTCCCGTTCACGGAATGCATACAGGATAACTGCCATCGCGCCCATATCCAGCGCCTGCGCTCCCAGCCAGAGCAAATGGCTCAACAAACGGGTGATTTCATCGAACATGACACGGATGTATTGGGCACGGACAGGCACGTCGAGCCCCAGCATCTTTTCAATCGCCATCACATAGGCATGCTCGCTGCACATCATCGAGACGTAGTCGAGCCTGTCCATATACGGCAGCGCCTGCAGATATGTCCGCTCTTCGGCCAGTTTTTCGGTTGCGCGATGGAGCATGCCAATATGTGGATCGGCCCGGACAATCGTTTCACCATCGAGTTCAAGGATCAACCGCAACACGCCATGTGCAGATGGATGTTGTGGCCCGAAATTGACGGTGTAATTGCGAATCTCGGCCATCAGTGGCTCCCGAATTTGTCGTCACGAATCACGCGCGGCGTGATTTCGCGGGGTTCGATGGTAACTGGCTGGTAAACCACTTTTTTCTGCTCTTCGTCGTAACGCATTTCGACGTATCCCTGAATCGGGAAATCCTTGCGGAAAGGATGGCCGACAAAACCGTAATCTGTCAGGATACGCCTCAAATCAGGATGGCCTTCGAATAAAATGCCGTACAGATCGAAAGCTTCCCGCTCGAACCAGTTTGCAGCAGGCCAGATATCGACAAGTGAAGGGACCGATGGCATCTTTTCATCTTCGGCGAACACTCGTACTCTCAGACGACAATTGAATTCGAGGGAAAGGAGATGCGACACGACAGCAAAACGCTTGCCGTTCAGACCGTCCGGATCATTGTTGTAACCGGCATAATCAATGCCACACAAATCGATCAATTCTGCAAACTGCAATTCCGGAGCGTCTTTCAGCGTTTTCATCACGCCGAAATAATCAGCCTTCCCGACAACCAGTGTCACCTCTGTGAAAGCCTCACTCAAAAGAACAATCCGCTCGCCGAAAACGGCACGCAGGATTTCAATCAATTGTGCAGGATGTCTTCGCATATTTTTTATCCTACTGACGCGCAATCGTACTCGTGCGCTTGATTTTCGTTCGCAACTGGATCAGTGCATACAGCAAAGCCTCGGCTGTCGGCGGACAGCCCGGTACGTAAATATCGACAGGGACAATCTTGTCGCACCCCCTGACAACCGAATAGGAATCGTGATAATAGCCGCCACCGTTGGCGCACGACCCCATGGACACGACCCACCGGGGTTCCGCCATCTGGTCATACACCTTTCTGAGAGCAGGTGCCATCTTGTTGCAAAGCGTCCCAGCAACGATCATCAAATCGGACTGGCGTGGGCTGGCACGGAAGAAAGTGCCGAAACGGTCCATATCGTAGCGCGGCATACTGCTATGCATCATCTCGATAGCGCAACAGGCAAGACCGAACGTCACAGGCCATACCGACCCTGTCCGCAACCAGTTTATGGCCGTATCCAGTGTCGTCGTGACAAATCCCTTGTTCAATAAACCTTCAATCGCCACAAATCACCCCTACGCAGCTTATTCCCAATTCAGCGCTCCCTTTTTCCATATGTACCAGAAACCTGCCACCAGTTCTGCCAGAAAAATCATGATCGCGACAAACGCTTCCCAACCCAGATCCTTCATGGCTGAAGCCCAGGGAAAAAGGAAAGCCGTTTCCAGATCGAAAAGAATGAAAAGAATGGCGATCAGGTAAAAGCGGACATCAAACTTCATCCGGGCATCGTCGAAAGGCGCGATTCCGCATTCGTACGGAGAATTTTTCTCGGCATCGGGACGATGAGGCGCGAGAATTCTCCCGAGAAACAGGGAAAAAACACCGAAAAACAATGCAACCAGAAGAAAAAGCAGAACGGGGAAGTAATTTTCAAGATTCACGTTCAGGCTTGCACACAGGAAATGTTGAAAGACGGGCCAGGCCCACCCATATGGCGCGTATTTCCGAAGGACAATTCAGTCTGGATCTTGTTGAAAAAAGACGAAACCGAACCGAAGCGACTCAAGAAACGTTTAGCAGACATACTAAAGCTCTATGATACACCGAAAACGGATTTTCCCCAAAATGCTTGAAAGAGATTCTGAAAGAATGATCTTTCATTCCGGTTTCGGTTTTTTCTGCACCAGATTTTTCTGTACCAGATCAAGTACTTCATTCTTCTCCGTCCGGTTCAATTGGCAAAACTCAAGAATCATCTCGGCAAGACTGTCGTCTTCAGCATAAAAATAAGCCAGCGGAATACCCAGAACACGCGCCAACAGAATAGCCGTGGCTTCATCAGCCTGATGGACTCCCTTTTCATAACGATTGATACGTGTACTGGCCACGAACTCGTCTATTCCAGCCTCTATTCCAAGCCGTTTTTGGGAAAGCCCCGCTTTTATTCGCGCATCTTTTAAACGACGTGAAAAAAGCGGGATATAGTTTTTAGGCGATTCAGGCATCGTAGCTCTTTCAGTTGGCTACGATCATCGTAATTTTTGCTTGCAAACGATACTACGTTTATCGTAGCATCGTAGATGAAGATCAAAACTCCTGTTGATATTTTTCAGGAAAAAGTGCGTTGCCTGAGAGATGCTATGAAAAACCGACTTCATCGTTTCAAAAGTCATTTTTTTTATAAAAGAAAATGGGTAATTTTCAATGTTGTTTTTTTGACCATTTCAGCTTCGTCGTACGCCCAGAACCACACGCCAGCGGAAACGACCGATCATGGCAGCCGGCATACCCAGACTCTCCGAAAACTTTCCTCCCTTGCAGAAAATGGCGATCGGGACGCACAGTTCAATCTGGGCCGGATATACCTGCGGGGAAAAGAGACACCTCAGGATTATCAGGCCGCACGTAAATGGTTCATGCGTGCAGCAGAACAAGAGGATGCCGGCGCCCAATACAATCTGGGAAATATTTACAAAAACGGACAGGGCATTCAACAGGACTGCAAAAAAGCTTTTTTCTGGTACAAAAAAGCTGCTGCGAAATTGTATGCACCGGCGCAATACGCTCTTGGCAAGCTTTACTCAAGTGGGTGCGGTGTCCCTCAAAATCCATATATAGCGACAGAATGGTTTCGGAAGGCGGCCTATAACGGAATCCCGGAAGCCCAATTTCAGATGGGTTACCGGTATTTCACCGGCTCAGGAATCCGAAGCGACAAAAACAAGGCTTATGAATGGCTGGAAAAAGCGGCAAGGCAGAATAACCGGTCGGCAATAAGAGTCCTCAAAGCAAATTTCGCTTTGGAAAATATGCGAAACAGCCCTGTCTTGAAATAAAGAATCCAACTCCTCCCCTTGTCAAGACTACCTCCATATCCCGATTAAAAAACACAAAAACCATATGGCTGCCCACAGGGAGCTCGACAGGCCTCCAGAATCCCTGCGCACATTATAAATCGCAGTTATGTGCCAACCAATACCTCAATATTCATTTCCAGCTTTTTATTCTTGTCGAAAAAAAACGACAATTTTATCTTTCCTGCAGGAAAAATAAACACTCAATAACCGTTTAGTACGCAGACCTTTTGTATTTTCTTACAATTTATAATTATAAACTTTTGGTTTCAATTACCTTTAAAGGAGACTGCGCCTATGTCAGATATTTTCAAAAAAAACAGAAACCGTATGCTATTGATCCTTCCTGTTTTATTTTTGGCCTCAGGCTGCCAGACAACGGCATTCCATCGCGCACAAGTTCAGGATAATACAAACGATCGTATTTCTGTCGGTACTGTACAAAAAGAAGTCCGCATAGGCATGAGTGGTGCAGAAGTTGCGCAGGTTCTGGGATCCCCTAATATTGTTTCAACAGATGAACAACGTCGCGAAGTCTGGATTTACGACAAGATCGCTACTGATCGGGCCTATTCCACAAGTAGTGGTGGCATCAGTGCCCTGATACTTGGTTTTGGCTCAAATGTTGCAGGTGGCGGCGGAACTGGATTCAATGCATCTACCGGTGCCTCCTCGACGAGTCAACGAACATTAACTGTCATTATCAAATTCGGCACAGACCACAAGGTAAGAGACTTTGCTTATCACACTTCGAGATTTTGACATGAAAAAACTGATTATCATTTTTGCTGCCCTGATCGCTGCTGGTTGTGCGTCTGCGCCGCCTCAGGACCTGTTTGTACAAACCCCTCAAATGCTTGAAAACCGCCAGAAGGAAACTCGCAGATATGAAGGTTTGAACGAAGAAGAAATTCTCATTGCCAGTTCCAACGTTTTGCAGGATCTGGGCTATACACTCGAAAATTCTGAGACAAAATTGGGCGTGATGACAGCGAGCAAGGTTCGAGATACAAACAGAGGGGCGGAAATAGCTCTCAATGTCGTGATGATATTGCTCGGTGGCGTATCTACTCCTGTGAGCAAAGACCAGATCATTCGCGCCTCCCTAGTCGTAAAACCGGTTCTGGATGGCAAAGGAAACCCGTTACCCAAAAACTATAACGTTCGAATTATTTTCCAGCAAATAGTCCGATACGATAATGGTGAAAACTCGGTAACAACACTGACTGACCCCGAACTTTATACAGGTTTCCACGACAAGCTTTCCAAATCCGTATTTCTTGAGGCACATAAAATATGAAGAAAATATCGATACTCTGCGTGATTCTCGGCACACTGTTCCTTACAGGTTGCGAAACGACCAAACATGCCGTTCTTGAAACCGATGGGGAAACCCAATTACAGATCCGTAACTATCAAAGCCGTTCTTTTGATACCGGAGACAAGGAACGCGTATTGAGAGCGACTATTGCAACACTACAGGATTTTGGATTCATCATTGAGCGTGCGGACTTCATGCTTGGTACCGTTACTGCGTCCAAAGTTCAAAACTATCATGCTGTCAAAATCACAGTCTCAGTCAGACAAAAAGGCAAGGATAAAATAATTGTTCGCGCAAATGCACAGTACGGCACTGACCCCATCAAAGAGCCCAATATCTACCAGGATTTTTTCACTTCCCTTGAAAAATCACTATTTTTGAGCGCAAATTCAGCAGATTGACTCATACAAGACAAGAAAACCGTTTCTGTAATCAATGCCTGTCCGAAATGGGACAGGCATTTTGCATTATGAAACCAGCCAAACATTTTTTATTCGAAAATGGATGGCTATTTCACACTTTCCGGTCAGAATTTGTGAACCGACTCATGCTGACCACCTCAAAAACTCTTCACTACATAATCGATATTCATACCTTTTCAGTCCATGACAGAAATGAAACCAAGACGAATAAAAAAAGGAAACCTGATGGTTTCCTTTTTTGTTAAATTCCGAATTGTCATTCCACTTTGACTATTCCCGGAGGCAATTCAAACAGGGCTTTGTCCTGATCACGATAATTCACATTTGAATATTCAAACCGGGCAATGCCTTTTACATCGACAACCTTGACGGGAACCTGCTGGCCTGTTTTTTTCCAGGCATAAAACCGGATATCCCGATCCGTCGAATCAACCTTGACCAGATACTTTTTTACATCCATTCCATCCAGTTTTTCATTTCCCAGAAAAGTCTCGTGCGATTTGGCTTTTATCACATCGAAAATACCGATAGTGGCAGCAATGTTCAATTCCATCGGTCTTTCACGGTAGATTTTGAGATTCTTGTCCAGATACCATATTTTCTTCAGATCCTCACGAATGATCAGAATCTCTTCTTCGCCTTCCTTATTAGTGACATTCTGACGCAGTTTATCCCCTGCATAATAAATCTTGCTGGTATATTTTTCACCTTGAACACTGAAATCCAGATTGGCATCAAAAGAAAACGACCATGCCGCTGCGCTGAGAAAAAACAGCAAAAGCGACACTACAATTTTTCCGCAAGACAATCTCATGAAAATATTCCTTTCCCCATAAAGCAAAAGAACAGCAGCATGTTTCATTCTAGCATCAATACATTTACACAAATCGCCATAAAACACCAATAGTTTATTTTTATTGTTTTTTGGAAACAAATTATCTTTTCCTGACTTTTTACACGAACGAGACTTCTTCCCTACGGGTTCTTACCTTTTGCAGAACCACTGACGCACTTTTGGAATCGTTCAGCCGTAATTTCATACGCCAGAGCCTGGAACCCTTTTGGGAAGTTTCCATATTCAGACTCCGTGCGTCAAAAAGCGAATAGTTTTCTTGGGATCGACGTTATCAATCTGCCTGACACTGAAGGGAACGACGATTTTTTGCCATTGTGCAGACTTTTTTGGGGTATATGCGAAAAGAGTATGGTCCTGTCATACCCGAAATAGCCGGATGCATGGAACGTCACAATATTGCAAAAAACAAAAAACCCGCGTAAACACTGGGTTTTACACGGGTTACTGTACTTTATCGCACTGCTTGAAACTGTCTTTTGGTGCCGACGGCGAGACTTGAACTCGCACGACTTTCGCCACTACCCCCTCAAGATAGCGTGTCTACCAATTCCACCACGTCGGCGTAAAAACAGGATTATCTCAACAACCGTCCTTTTCATCAAGTTTTTATGCGTTCATAAACGGTAATATTTTTTATTTTGATGTATTTTTACCCTGTTCCGTTGGCTGGGTTGCGCCCGGAATGGCAGCTGCACCGGAAGCATCCTTGCTCATCGTCGGTTCCGGGGCTTTCGGCTGTTCTACAGGAGCCGCAGGTACCGACTGCAGTTTTTCGATAATGCCGCTTTGTGTCGTTACACGGCTATGTCCCATATACGCCATGGCAAGCGTCGAGACAAAGAAAATAACCGCAGCGATAGCCGTCGATTTGGACAGGAAATTGGAAGAACCCGAGGCGCCGAAAAGACTTCCGCTTCCGGAAGAACCTGCACCGAAGGCCGCGCCCATATCGGCACCTTTACCGTGCTGCATCAAAACCAAGGCGATAATAGCCAGTGCCGAAATGACCTGAATGATAATAATAATGTTATACAGCATTTTCCTGCTTTTCCTTTAATGACTGGTTAGCCCAACTTGGATGCCTGACGGGCGATAGCCAGAAAATCGGAAGCTTTCAAAGCAGCCCCACCGATCAGTCCGCCATCAATATCAGGCATGTGCAACAATTCTTCGGCATTACCCGGTTTCATACTGCCGCCATACAAAATCCGGACACATTCTATCGCATCCGGGTTCTTGCGTATCATTTGTTCCCGCAACATGGCATGAACTTCTTCTACGGCCACTGGAGAAGGCGTCTTGCCTGTTCCAATCGCCCAAACCGGCTCATAAGCCACAACGATATCGCAAACTTCTCTTTCCTCCAGGACAGACAGCACTGTATTGATCTGTCTGCCGACCACTTCAGCAGTGCGTCCTTCCTCCTTGTCATACAGGGATTCCCCGACACAGACAATCGGAGTCAGGCCACCAGCCAAAGCCCGCTGAACCTTGTTGGCAACCAGTTCATCCGATTCATTGCAGTATTCACGTCGTTCGGAATGACCGACAATGACATACTTGCAACCGAAATCCAGCAACATACGCGTTGAAATCTGGCCTGTGTAGGCTCCTACCGCATGGGCAGAAACATCCTGTGCGCCCAGGGCAACGTCGGTTCCTTCAAGCGCTGCCTGACATTGCGCCAGATACGGAAACGGGACACAGATAGCCAGATCACAGTCAATGCCTGCCAGCCCTTCCCTGATGCCGTTTAACAATTCGGCATTCATGGCCAGGCTGCCATTCATTTTCCAGTTTCCGACAATCAGTTTACGTCGCATGCTGCTCCCAGAATTCAAGCAATCTGATATTTTAGCGTGACCGGCCAATACTGGTCAATCATGGAAATGAAACAATGACTTAGGTCAATGCAAAACGATACTTCTGAAATGGTCGTTTCCGTTTTCATCGTCATCAGGATCGTCGATGTCATTGACATGGCCCTGCTCGATTTCCTTTTCGGTTGCTGACCGGACGTCTGTCACCGTCAGTTCAAAACGCAAGGCGATGCCAGCCAATGGGTGGTTGCCGTCAAGTATCACTTTTCCATCGGCAATATCCGTCACAACATAAATAGCGGGTTCATCAGCAGGATCGGCATTGTCAGGTACGCCTTCGAACTGCATCCCGATTTCAAGGGTTTCCGGAAAAAGCTCCCTCTGTTCAATTTTCAAGAGCGCCGGATCGTAGTCCCCGAATGCGTCTTCCGGTTCCACCTGAATCATTGTCTGATAACCGACATCCTGCCCATCAAGAGCTTTTTCAAGAGCAGGCAGGGTATCGTCGTAACCACCATGGAGATAAACAATCGGTTCCTGCCCATCTTCGAGCATATTGTTTTGTGCATCAGACAATTTGTAGTGAACGGTCACTACTGTATTCTTGGCAATTTTCATACTTTCTCCTGATGGCCTTGTTATTCAGATGAAAAATTATACCTGCTTCACGAGTGTTTAAATGCAAGCACGGGTGCATATAACGTCAACTTGCTCAAACGATTTACTTTTTTTAACTTAAAAACCGGATTTATAGAGTTACTTCCAATATTTAATAGTTACTTCACAACATATTTTACCGAACCACTTCATTTCCAGACAGAAACAAAACCCCGTTTCTGGCAAAAAAGTGGCTGTTTTTCATATGATTTTTTTCCATAAAAAAAGAATTAAATATCTGTTTTCTAAATATAAAAATCCACGAACCATTATGTTATGACAACTTGGTTACTTGAAATTCAATTATGATATTTCTCAATCTTTTGTTTGAGCCAGCCTAAACCATTTGAACCTGCCTCAAAACCTGTTGCGAGATTGCAAAATAGATGCAAAAACATCAAAAAGCAGCGACTACATCCGGAAAAAGTGGCTATAATCTGCGCTATTAGAGAGTTGTCGTTGCGTAACACAAGTTTTCGGTAACACTCTATTCATGTAGTATTTTAATTACCGGTAATAACCTATATTTAATTAAGGATTACAAATGAAAAAGTCTTTATTGCTCGTTGGCCTGATGGCTCTGGCTCTGACCGCATGTAAAGTTGGCGAAAAACCAGCTGAAAAAAAACCTGCTGAAGCAACTCCAGCTGCTGCTCCTGCTGCTCCAGCTAAAGACGCTGCTGCTCCTGCTGCTAAAGATGCTGCTGCTGATGCTAAAGACGCTGCCAAAGACGCAGCTGCTTCCGCTAAAGACGCAGCCAAAGACGCTGCTGGCGCTGCTAAAGACGCCGCTACTGCTGCCAAAGACGCTGCCAAGAAATAATTCTTGCTCCGCAAAAAAAGCCGATCTTCGGATCGGCTTTTTTCTTGTCCCGAAACGGTCACTTCCGACCGTCAGATTCCAGCGAGTTTCATCCAGCCGAATCCTTCTTCCTGTGTAGCAATCACTACCTCGATTGCATTGCTGCCGACAACAGCATCGATTGCCCTTTTCGCCAGTTCAGGCAAATTGTTATTCTGGCTCAAATGTGCCCCTATAATGGTTTTCAGGTGTGAAGAACCATATTCATTCAGAAAACCGGCTGCACAGTCATTGGATAAATGCCCGTAAATACTGCTGATCCGTTTTTTCAGGTAATAAGGATAAACTGATTTTTCAAGCATTTGCTCATCGTAATTGCATTCGATCATGAGAGCATCGCACCCTGCCAGGGCATTTGAAATATGTGGGGTTACCTGACCCGTATCGGTCAACATCCCGAATTTGACATGACCATCACAAATGGAAAACTGGAGCGGTTCCCGTGCATCGTGAGAAACCGTGAACGCATTGATTTGAAAATCATTGACGGAAAAAGAATCGCCGTCGCGGCAGAAATTGAGTTCGACCCCGGAAAAATCTTTTCCGAGAGATTGAAAAGTACCGTAACTCATCCAGAGGGGGATCTGATATCGTTTTGCCAGCGTCAGGGCACTTCCCGCATGGTCGCTATGCTCGTGAGTGACGACAATGGCAGACAGATCGGCCGGCTCGCAACCGGCCCGTTTCAGCCGCCGGGTTATCTCCCGTATCCCGAAACCGCAATCCATCATAACGGTCGTGGACGTCAGACCGTCTTCCGTCGACACCAGCAAGGAATTACCCTTGCTGCCACTCCCCAAACTTGTAAACCTCAAACCGGATCGCCACTCAAAAAAGTTTTAGCGCAACTGCTCATACAACAGGTTCACAATCTTCTTGCCTGTCGATGTTGTTTCAGGCTGTCCCTTGTCAGTCAGGACAACGATATCGCATTTGCCATCAAATTCCCTGACAGCAATCTGGAAACGCTGGGCGACTTTTTCATTTTCAGAGAAAGTAAACATTTTCTCGAAGAAGCCTTTTTGCTTCGCCGGGGTATTTTTCGCATCCTTGTCCTGATCGACGTAACGGACGTAATACAGACCCTTCGAACGGTCGCGGTCTTCAACAGTAAAGCCGACACGATCCAGAGCAAGGCCGACACGACGCCAGACACGGTCGAAAGGTTCATGGACGACAACCTTGGAAGTATCATTTTCCTTGACCAGAGTGGCTTTGGGCGCCAGCACAACGGTTTTGCTTTCCGCAAGCGCCTTGGCCTTGACCTTTTCTTTCTGGTTGATATCGCTTAACTGAACCATCAGACGGGACAGGAATTCCGCTTCCAGCTCGGGATCGGACGGACGGGCCGTCCAAACAGTCGAATCCTGGTTTACACCAACGAGTTCTTCCTGTGCGCCACGGTGGCTGATGTAAATTTCGGTCGTGCCGTCGGCATTACGTTCCAGACGGGTTCTGAATTTATCGCGTTCACCGGTGGAATATAATGAATCAAGTACCTTGCCCAAAGTCCGGCGGATGAAATCCTGAGGGATCTTGGCACGATTTTCCGCCCAGTCCGTTTCCATAATACCAGTGTCAGGGGAATCTACATTGATCAGGAAACCATTGTCCTGCCAGAATTCCTTGATTTCGGGCCACAACACTTCAGGAGACCGATTGACGACCAGCCAGCGCTGACTGCCATGTTTTTCGATACGAATGTCCGTTGCCTCTTTCGGCGCGACGACACCCGGCGAACCTGCCAAAGCCGGTCGTACTTCCTGTTGTTGCTGGTTATAACCCGACGCGGTTACCACGCCTGAAGAAGATGGAATTGAATACCGGTTATCCCTTTGCATCTGGGTCAGATCAGGCGGGATTTCCAGCCTTTGGCCCGGAGTCTTCGGTGTCGCGCTCTTGTAATCGATACGATCCGCTTCCAGCAGGGAGTCGAATGCACTACAGGACGTCAAGCTTATGACTGTCAACGATCCCAATAAAAGAGAACCAACTTTTTTGTTCAAAACCATAAGTGTCAACTTCCCGTCGTCCATGAAATATGGAAACTCAATTTAGACTGTATTGGTCGCCACCGATCAGGCGAGCACACCACTTTCTTTCAATGCCTTGCGAACGCCATCCTGATACATTTCGGAAAGCGTCACCAGCGGAAGGCGGATTCCTGAAGGAATGATACCCATTTCCTTCATTGCCCATTTGACAGGAATCGGATTGGGTTCGACAAACAATTGCTGGCTCAGTGGCAACATCAGATTGTTCAGCTTGCGCGCGGTTGCGATATCGCCCTTGATTGCCGCAGCGCACATCAGATGCATGTTCTTCGGAGCGACGTTGGCGACAACCGAAATATTGCCTTTCGCACCGCACAACATGAGCGCCATGGCCGTGGAGTCGTCTCCCGAAAAAACGGAAAAGTCGTCAGGCACCCGACGCAACAGATCGATGCCGCGGGCGATGTTACCCGTCGCGTCCTTGACGCCGATAATGTTTTTCACCTGCGACAATCTCACGATTGTCTCGTTGGACATATCGGCAACCGTTCTGCCCGGAACATTATAGAGAATGACCGGCAAATCGACTGCTTCGGCAATGCTTTTGAAATGCTGGAACATGCCTTCCTGGGTCGGTTTGTTGTAATAAGGGACGACCTGCAAAGTCGCATCTGCGCCAGCCATTTTGGAATAACGGGTCAAGACGATGGCTTCCGCTGTCGAATTGCCACCGGCACCGGCGATAATCGGCACCCGTTTGCCGGAATGCTCGACCGCGACGCGAATCAGTTCGGCGTGTTCATCTACATTGACCGTAGGCGATTCGCCAGTTGTTCCGACAATGACGAAAGCGTCCGTACCTTCTGCAATCTGCCAGTCCATCAGGCGACGCATGCTGTCGAGATCGACGCTGCCATCGGTATTCATTGGAGTGACTAGTGCAACTATGCTGCCCTGGATTTTCATAATGATATGAATTGAATATTAAAAGAAATATTTTAACGGATGCCGGACACAATGGCACCATTATTTAATTGCCAGCAATGATACTACCTTAACGGACACAATATAACAGACCGCCATCAATAATTGACGACATTGGATGCGATTTTTGTATCAGATTGTTAATTTGTCCTTTCCATCAAAAAGCGATCGACGGCTGCCGCACATTCCCTGCCTTCATGCAGAGCCCATACAACCAGTGATTGCCCACGACGGGCATCGCCTGCTGCAAACACTTTTTCGACCGAGGTCTGAAAACGGTTTTCCCCTGCCTTTGCAGCCATGGCATTGCCCGCCATATCCTTTTGCACACCGAACGCATCAAGTACCGTACCGGCAGGCGCCGAAAATCCCATTGCCAGCAAGACCATATCCGTCTCAATCGAAAATTCACTGCCGGGTTCATCGACATAGCGACCGCCAACCGAATTGACCCGACAGGCTATGATTTTCTCGACCTTGCCGCGTTTCCCTTCTATACGTTTTGTCTGAATCCGGAAATCCCGTTCGCAGCCTTCTTCCTGTGAAGAAGAAACCGTGAACTGTTTCGGCCAGTATGGCCAGACCAGAGACTTGTCGATAGTGTCGGGCAATTTTGCATTGCGATCGATTTGTAAAATGCTGGCCGCCCCCTGACGGTTTGCGATCCCGACACAGTCCGAACCCGTATCGCCGCCACCGATGATGACGACCCGTTTGCCTTCAGCGGAAAGCCGGTTCTTTCCCCTTTCTCCCGCATCCTTGCGGTTCTGTGCACACAAAAATTCCATTGCATAATGAACGCCCTGCAGATCCGCACCCGGCACATCCAGCGTTCTTGGCTGTTCTGCTCCGCATGCCAGAATGACGGCATCGAATTCTTCTTTAAGCGTTTCCGGATCGATGACTTCAGTCGCCATATTCTGGATATGAGGCGGCAAAACCTTGCCGACCAGAACACTCGTGCGAAAAACGACACCTTCCGCTCTCATCTGCTCCAGCCTGCGATCGACAATCTGTTTTTCCAGTTTGAAATCGGGAATACCGTACCGCAGCAGCCCACCGATTTTATCGTTCTTTTCGTAAACGACGACATCATGTCCGGCACGCGCGAGTTGCTGGGCTGCCGCCAGACCGGCAGGGCCCGAACCGACAATCGCCACTTTCCTGCCAGACTTTACCTTTGCAGGATGGGGAACAACCCAGCCTTCTTCCCAGCCCTTTTCAATAATGAAACGTTCGATGGAACGGATGCCGACCGGCTCCCCGATTACACCCAGACAACAGGCAGGCTCACATGGCGCAGGACAAATCCGGCCAGTGAATTCCGGAAAATTGTTCGTCGCCTGCAATTTGTCGAGCGCCAGTTTGTACTCGCCACGATAAACCAGATCGTTCCAGTCCGGAATCAGATTATGAATCGGGCACGCGTTGTTACAGAAAGGAGTCCCGCAATCCATACAGCGTGCCCCCTGTTCACGAGCCTGATTGTCCACCAGCGTCATCGTGAATTCCCTGTAATTTTTGATCCTCTGAGCTGGTACCAGATGCGTTTCCTCGATACGGTCAAATTCCATGAACCCAGTTACTTTTCCCATTTTTCACCTCAATCCGCTTTTTCCTGACTATGACCGGTTCAGGCTGCCGCCACATCCGTTCTCTCATTTTTTTCCGAATACAATTCCTTCAGAGCGCGCTTGTATTCCATCGGGAAAACCTTGACGAAATCCTCACGGCAATTCGACCAGTTTTCCAGCAAATACCGTGCTGTCATGCTGCCGGTATGCGTGAAATGATTTTCGATCAGTTGTTTGAGAATCATTTCATCTGTCTGTGCTTCTCCGTTCAGGCCAAGACGATGCCAGACGGCTTTTTCGATACTGGCTTCCTGATCGAAGCAGGAGAGAACCGGCTCAAGAGAAACCATGGAGAGATTGCACTTGCGCCCGAAGGCTTTATCCGGATCGTAAACATAGGCGATACCTCCCGACATCCCTGCCGCAAAATTGCGACCGGTTTCACCCAGTACAACGACCGTTCCGCCCGTCATGTATTCACAACCGTGATCGCCACAGCCCTCGACCACTGCCAGTGCCCCGGAATTGCGCACGGCAAAACGTTCACCGGCAATACCATAAATGTAGGCCTCGCCGGAAATGGCCCCGTACAAAACCGTATTGCCGGCAATCATGTTTTTATCGGGCTGTCCGCGGAACTGGGCGTGTGGCCGGATAATGATGCGCCCGCCTGACAGGCCTTTTCCGACATAATCATTCGCTTCCCCGACCAGATCCAGTGTGATGCCGTGAGACAGGAAAGCGCCGACCGACTGCCCTGCCGTACCCTGCAACTGGACATGGATCGTGTCGTCCGGCAATCCGTCATGACCGAACCGTCTGGCAACTTCACCCGAAAGCATCGCGCCGACACTGCGGTTGGCATTTTTGATCGGATAGATGAAAGAAATCTTTTCCCCGTTTTCCAGTGCAATCGCCGACTGTGCGATCAGACGGTTGTCGATCGATTTTTCAAGACCGTGATCCTGTGTTTCACAATGCCGTTTATGGACATTCCCATCCACTACCGGATCGTAGAAGAGGCGGCTGAAATCCAGTCCCGACTCTTTCCAGTTGGAAATGGCTTTCGCTTTTTCCAGCAAATCGACGCGGCCGATCAGATCCTCGTATTTCCGGATGCCGAGCTGCGCCATGATTTGCCGCATTTCTTCAGCGACGAAGAAAAGATAATTGACGATGTATTCCGGCTTGCCGGAAAATTTCTTTCTCAGTTCCGGGTCTTGCGTCGCTACCCCGACCGGACAGGTATTCAGATGGCATTTGCGCATCATGATGCAACCCTGCGTGACCAGCGGTGCTGTGGCGAAACCGACTTCATCGGCACCCAGAATTGCCGCTATCACGACATCACGACCGGTCTTCATCTGGCCGTCGGCCTGAATGCGGACACGTCCACGCAAATTGTTAAGCACTAATGTCTGTTGCGCTTCAGCCAGGCCGATTTCCCAAGGGGAACCGGTATGCTTGATCGACGACAGCGGCGACGCGCCCGTCCCGCCATCGTGGCCGGAAATCACGATATGGTCGGCCTTGGCTTTGGCAACCCCGGCGGCAATCGTGCCGACGCCGACTTCGGAAACCAGTTTGACCGAAATCGTTGCACGCGGATTGACGTTTTTCAAATCGTGAATCAGTTGCGCCAAATCCTCGATCGAGTAAATATCATGATGCGGTGGGGGCGAAATCAGGCCGACACCCGGAACGGAAAACCGCATGCTGGCGATATATTCCGAGACTTTTTCACCTGGCAACTGACCGCCTTCCCCGGGTTTTGCACCCTGAGCCATCTTGATCTGGATTTCATCGGCAGAATTCAGATATTCGGCCGTGACACCGAAACGGCCTGATGCCACCTGCTTGATCTTCGAACGCAGGGAATCGCCTTCTTTCAGTTCAATATCGGAGACGACCCGATCCTTGCCAAGAATCGACGACAGTGTTTCACCGTTTCTGATCGGAATGCCCGCCAGTTCATTTTCATACCGTCTCGGGTCTTCTCCTCCTTCACCGGTATTGGATTTTCCACCGATCCGGTTCATCGCGATGGCAAGCGAAGCGTGTGCTTCCGTACTGATCGATCCCAGTGACATCGCACCCGTCGCGAACCGTCTGACGATTTCCTTCGCCGGTTCGACTTCATCGATTGAAATGGCATGAACCGGATCGATTTTGAATTCGAACAACCCCCGCAGGGTCATCTGTCGACGTGACTGGTCATTGATAATCTGGGCGTATTCCTTATAGGTCGCATAATTGTTCGCCCTTGCTGAATGCTGCAATTTGGCAATCGCATCCGGTGTGAACATATGCTCTTCGCCCTGATGACGGAAAGCGTACTCGCCTCCGACATCCAGAAAACGCACCGGCTGCTGATGCCTCCCGAACGCTTCCCGATGCAAGCGCAGTGATTCTTCCGCGATTTCAAAAACACCGATCCCTTCGACACTGGAAACGGTACCCTTGAAATATTTGTCGACCAGCGCGCCGGACAAGCCAACCGCCTCGAAAATCTGCGCGCCGCAATAAGAACGGTATGTCGCGATCCCCATTTTCGACATGATCTTCATCAGACCTTTATTGATCGCCTTGATGAAATTGGCCTGCGCTTTTTCCGGTGTCAGGTCAGCCGACAGTTTCGGCGCCAGTTCTGAAACCGTTTCCAATGCCAGATAAGGATGAACCGCTTCAGCCCCGTAACCTGCCAGCAAGGCGAAATGATGCGTTTCCTTCGCCGATCCGGTTTCCACCACCAGACCGGTAGAAGCGCGTAATCCCTTGGCGACTAGATCCTGATGAATGGCGGACGTTGCCAGAAGCGCAGGAATGGCAAGATTGTCCGGCCCGATCAGGCGGTCGGAAACGATCAGGATATTATGACCGGATTTTACGGCATCGACTGCTTCGGCGCACAGCGAAGCCAGGTGGGCCTCGATACCGATTTTCCCCCATGAAACCGGATAGCAGACATTCAGTTCATAAGAACGGAATTTGCCGTTTGTATACGCATCGATATTCCGGATACTCGCCATTTCGGCAAATCCCAGAATCGGTTGTGTCACTTCCAGCCGCATCGGTGGGTTCACGTTATTCGTGTCCAGCAGGTTCGGTTTCGGTCCGATATACGAGAGCAAGGACATGATGATTTCTTCCCGTATCGGATCGACCGGCGGATTCGTCACCTGCGCGAAAGACTGGCGAAAATAGTCATACAGGAGTTTTGAATGGTGCGACAAGACCGCCAGAGGGGCATCGTTACCCATCGAGCCGATTGCCTCTTCACCATTCATGGCCATCGGAGGCAGAAGCATTTTCAGGTCTTCCTGCGTAAATCCGAAAGCCTGCTGGCGATCCATCAGCGGTACGGAAGAGCGAAACAGGTCATGTGCGTGTTCTTTCAGCTCATGCAAACGGATACAGACCGAATTGATCCATGCGCGATATGGCCGCGCATTGGCGTAAATGCTTTTGATTTCGCTGTCGTCAATGATGCGTCCGGCATCCAGATCGATCAAAAACATCTTGCCGGGCTGCAAGCGCCATTTCTTGATGATGTGCGATTCCGGAATCGGCAATACCCCCGTTTCCGAAGCCATGACGACCAAATCGTCATCGGTGATGACATAACGCGCAGGACGCAAGCCATTCCTGTCGAGCAAACCGCCGATCTGGCGGCCGTCGGTAAAAGCTATCGCCGCAGGACCATCCCACGGTTCCATCATGGCGGCATGGTATTCATAAAAAGCGCGCCGGTTGTCTTCCATCAGCTTGTGGTTTTCCCAGGCTTCCGGAATCATCATCATCATGGCGTGCGCCAGCGGATAACCCGACATGACAAGCAGCTCGAGCGCGTTGTCGAAACATGCTGTATCCGACTGGTCTTCATACATGAGCGGGTACAGTTTTTGAAGGTCGTCACCCAGAACAGCCGAATTCATCAGCCCTTCACGTGCCCGGAACCAGTTGAAATTCCCCTTGACCGTATTGATCTCGCCGTTATGCGCAATCAGGCGGTATGGGTGAGCGAGTGGCCACTCCGGAAACGTGTTCGTCGAAAAGCGCTGGTGCACGAGGGCGAGCGCCGACACACAGCGTTCATCCTGCAAATCGAGATAATAGCCCTGGACCTGATCGGCCAGCAAAAGTCCTTTGTAAACGATCGTCCGAGCCGACATGGAGGGTACGAAAAATTCCTTGCAATGCTTCAGATCGAGCGCCTGAATCGCATGACCTGCAGCCTTTCGGATAACGAACAGTTTCCGCTCGAGTGCATCGGTCACCATGATGTCAGGGCCGCGTCCGATGAAAATCTGGCGAATGACCGGTTCCTTTTCCCTCGCCTTTTCCGACATCAGAAGTTCCGTATTGACCGGAACGTCACGCCAGCCGAGAACCACCTGTTTTTCAGCACGCACGGCCCGTTCGATTTCCTTTTCACAGGCCAGCCGGGAAGCATGCTCCTTGGGCAGGAAAATCATGCCGACGCCATATTCACCCGGAGGAGGCAGGCTGACACCCTGCCTTGCCATCTCCTGACGGAAATACTGGTCAGGTATCTGGATCAGGATACCCGCACCATCTCCCATCATCTTGTCAGCACCGACAGCACCGCGATGATCGAGATTTTTCAGAATAAGGAGCCCCTGTTCGACGATCGAATGGCTTTTGACCCCTTTGATATGAGCGACAAAACCGACGCCGCAGGCATCGTGTTCAAATGAGGAGCGGTATAAACCCTGCGCACACATAATGACCTCTTTTTGCAATATTTTTCATTAAATCGTACAAAAAGAATAAACCGCTTTTTCTAGCATGACAACAAAAATAAAAGGGGTCAGAGTTATTTAACTCATAAGCTTAAAAATATTAATTGATAATAGGGACATAGTAAATATAATTAAATAACAATACGTTAATGAAATATTGCGAGAAAATCACAGGTATTCTGATTATTTTTTTCGCGGTCGGCCGCGTTTTCCCATTCTGAATTGACGTTCGGTTTGAATTTCAAGCCGTTCTTTGAAGTCTTCCGATCCGAACGGCCATCCCGACATGAGAATCCGCTCCAGTTTTTCGCTTTCCCAATGGTCAATACGATTGAAAAAATCCTGGTAGGCGAGCTCCCTCGCAAATGGTGTATTCCCGAGATTCCAGTAAACGGCATGATCGCGGATGACCGGATCAGGTTTGACGCCAATATGATGGGCATAGCTTGACCATTCATATTCTTCCGGCCTGCCAACCAGCCCATCGAGCACTGGTTTGCGTTCGATAAACCGGCTGCATTCGAGCAGACAATTTTCCGCATCGACGACAGAAGTCCTGAAACGACCTTCCCAAAGCGTCCCCGACCGTTTGTATTTCTTGTTGAAATAAGGCACGTAATATCGTCCGACCCATTGCATCATGCGTGCCAGCCCTATTTCATCCGACGGCGTGGCCAGCAGGTGAAATGCATTGTGCAAAAGGGCATAGGCATGAATATCGACCCTGAACTGTCGTGACGCTTCTTTCACCCGATTCAAAAATGTATCGAAATCTTCCCTGTCGGAAAATACGGTCTGCCTGTTATTTCCCTGCTGATATACATGATGAGGCTGTCCAGGCAAAACCAGCCGGGCTGCACGTGCCATAAATGTCTCCCGATGAATGAAACAAGCTGCTTTTTTATAACTATGTCCCCAATATTAAACATCAAAATAAAAAACAGCAATAACTTTGTCCCTGTTTTTTTCAAAAAACAGTCGTTTTCTTTTGCTTTTTCACATTTGTATTTTTGCGTACTGTCAAAAACCATGAAAACAGACGCGTTATCTTTTAAGTAAAGGAGTACGCCCTTGAATGAATTGATCTTCCAGTGCGTGACAGGCCACAAAGTCAGGAGATACCCATGGCAAACAATCTTTCAAATATCCATCCATTCAATGAAATTTCACGCTTTGAACCCATGCGAAATATGGATGATTTTTTCAATAACTTCCGCTTGTCCGCTCCCTGGAGCAGCTGGGAACCGGAACCACGAATCAAAATCGATGTTTCCGAAACCGACGACGCTTATGTCGTCAAAGCCGATGCCCCGGGAGTAGCCAAAGACGATATCAAGGTAACGGTTGAAGGCAATTTCGTCACAATCGAATACGAGCTGAAGAAAGAAGAAATGCAGCAGGAAAACGGCAAGACCGTACGTAACGAACGCTATTACGGCATGCAATCGCGAAGCTTTGCATTGGCACAGGAAGTGGATGAGTCCAAAGCCGAGGCCACCTATAAAGATGGCGTGCTGGAATTGAAACTGCCAAAAAAACCGGGCTCGACCAAGACCCGGGTGACAGTGAATTAATCCTTTCTTTTTCTTTTCCTCCATTGATGGCATCTGTTTCATGCAGATGCTTTTTTATTGAACAAAGCATTCAATCGCGGCTTTCGGGAAAATCGGATGATTCAGTACTCCACTTCATGCTCATCAAACCGACTTTCGTCATAATTCCGTCATTTTTTTTTGTTATCATAAAACAATAGCGACCAAAATCAGGATAATCCGTGCCTTCTCAAAGTGCCTCCCCGGTGACAAAACCCATTCAGAATCTGCCGACAGGTTCCCTTGAACCGAACCTGTACCTGAACCGTGACCTTTCCCTGCTTGAATTCAACCGCAGAGTCGTGGCGCAGGCAGAAGACGAAAGCCTTCCCTTGCTGGAAAGATTGAGATATCTGTGTATCGGCAGCAGTAACCTGGACGAGTTTTTCGAGATCCGTGTTTCCAGCCTGCATGCACGCCAGACATCGGACAGCCCTGTTTCCGTCAGCGCCAACAGTCTGCTGAATAAAATCAATGTCCAGTGCCATTCACTGGTCGATTACCAGTATGCTATCCTGAACCGCAAGATCCTGCCCCGGCTGGCAAAAAACGGTATTCACATCGTCAGCCATAATAACCGGACAGAAGCGCAACGTGCATGGGTCAAATCGTATTTCGAAAGCCAGATCCGTCCGCTGTTGACACCCATTGTTCTGGACCCGGCGCATCCTTTCCCGCAAGTCGCCAACAAAAGTCTGAATTTCATCATTTCCCTTGCAGGCAAGGACGCCTTCGGACGGGGAAGTGCCATTGCCATCGTCAAGGCACCCCGTGTTCTGCCGCGAGTCATTAAATTACCTGATGAATTGTCAGAAGGAGGATTTACATTCTGCCTGCTGACCTCGATCATCCATGCCCATATTTCCGACCTCTTCCCTGAACGCGAAGTGATCGCCTACTCACAATTCCGCGTTACCCGTGACAGTGATTTATGGGTTGATGAAGAAGAAGTCAAGAATCTGCGTGAAGCCCTGCAGGTCAGCCTTCAAAACCGTCATTTCGGATCAGCCGTCCGGCTTGAAATCGCCAAAAACTGCCCTGACGATCTGGCCAGATTCCTGTTGAATGAATTCAATCTGGATGAGAACCACATGTACCGTGTCAATGGCCCGGTCAATATGGTACGTCTCTCCGAAATCTTCAATTTCGTCAAAACGCCGTCGATGTATTTTCCGCCATATCAGGCTTCAATCGCCCCTGACGCGCAAAACGACGTATGTCTTTTCGACATCCTGAAGAAAAAGGATATCCTGCTCCACCATCCTTTCCAGTCATTCCAGACCGTCGTCGATTTCATCCGTGCGGCGGCAGAAGATCCCGACGTCGTCGTCATCAAACAGACGATCTACCGCGCAGGCATGCGCTCGGCTCTGATGGAAGCGCTAATCGATGCCGCCAACAAAGGCAAGGAAGTCGTCGTCATCGTCGAGCTGAAAGCCCGCTTCGACGAAGAACAGAATATCGACTGGGCGCAACAGCTTGAACAGGCTGGTGCCCAGGTGGTTTACGGTGTGATGGGCCTGAAAACACACGCCAAGCTGGCGCTGGTCATCCGTCGTGAAAACGGCGCATTCCGGAATTACGCTCACCTCGGTACAGGCAATTACCATCCGGCCACAACCAAAATCTATACCGATTTCGGCATACTCACCGCCCATCCGCAGATTACCAATGAGGTCAGTGAAGTCTTCATGCATTTGACGAGCCTGACGAAACCGAAAAAACTGGAACATTTATGGCTCGCTCCGTTTACCCTGCACAGGAATCTGATCCGTGCCATTCTGAATGAAATCCGTATTGCCCGGGCAGGCCGTCCTGCAAGAATCGTCGCGAAAATGAATTCACTGATCGACGAATCCGTTATCCGTGCACTCTACCTGGCATCTGCCTCAGGCGTCAAAATCGAGCTGATCGTGCGGGGTGCCTGCGCCTTGCGCCCTGGCGTCCCCGGTCTGTCGGAAAATATCCGTGTCCGTTCCATCATCGGCCGTTTCCTCGAACACGAACGTATCTACTATTTCAGGAACGACCTGAAACACGATCTGTACATTTCAAGTGCGGACTGGATGGCACGCAATTTGTTCAGGCGGATCGAAGTCGCCTGTCCTGTCCTTGATCCTGCGCTGAAAAAGAGGGTCATTGACGAGGGCCTCAAATACTATCTGAAAGACAATACGAATTCATGGGAACTCCAGCCGAACGGAACCTATAAACGGCGCAAGCTTCGCAAAAAACAGGTGGCATTCGGTGCCCAGCAATGCCTTGCGAAAACCTACGATGCGGCATTGCAGAAGGAATTGATTGAAGACGTGAAACCGGCTCCAAAATCCCTTTCGTCCTCTATCGATATGCTTGACGATACTCCCCAGCCTGCTGAAGCAACGTCGGAAATGACACTTGTCGAGATCCCGCCAACCGGAACAGCAGCCGAAAACACGCACGAAGAAGTACAAGCGCCCCCATCTGAAGTTCTGCCTGAAAGTCAATCTGAAGCAATGGCAGAGAAAGCCGTTGACACCGAAAATGCCTGATTCATTGATGTCCGGCAGAAACAGGCCCTTCCATTCGCAGCATTATTCACTGCCTGAAGCGACCCGGTTGTATCCTTTTTAAGGATACCCAATACCGGGCACTCAATTCTGTATACAATACCGTTGTTTGCCGATTACTTGCCATGATTGATGTTTACAACAGGCGGTAAACCTGTCTGAATTCAATTGACGTGCATGACAACAAGAAGCGGTCGAAACCTTATATGAATCTGCAGATAGACGATATCGAAAAACTGAAAAGCAAATATGTCGGTTTTCTGAACTGGCAGGATATCATTGCAGGCCTGTCCATTGCAGGACTGCTCTTGCCACAGGCACTTGCGTATTCAAGCATCGGCAACCTGCCGGCACAGGCCGGTATCATCGGACTGTTTGCCGGCCTGCTCTGTTACGGCATTCTGGGTTCCAGCCGCTTTGCTCTCGTTTCGCCCACGTCATCGTCCGCCGTCGTTCTGGCCGCAGCGACCCTGTCGCTGGGGGGTGACAACCCCGGTTACCGGCTGATGCTTGCCTCTGGCCTTGTCGCCATGACCGGCCTGATTTTCATCATTGCCGCGCTTACCCGCATGGGCAACGTCACCGATTTCATCGCCAAACCGGTTTTGCGCGGTTTCACCTTCGGTCTGGCTATCGTCATTATCATCAAGCAGCTGACGACCGTTTTGAATATCCATTCCTACAAAAGCAACCTCTTCGCTTTCCTGGTCGATATCCTCAAGCAGGCCAATCTCTGGAACATCGGCTGTCTCGTCACGACCATGCTGGCCCTGATCTTTCTGTCACTGGGAGAATGGCTGCGCCGGATAAAAAACGGGAAATACAAGAATTTTCCGAGCGGCACACTGGTCATCATTCTCGGCATCATCGCCAGCAAATGGTTCGACCTGCCTTCAATGGATATCCCTAACGTTGGCCTGATCCAGCTCAACCTCAACAATCCGACGATTCCGGACCTTCCCTATTCCGACTGGGTCCAGTTGTTTGAAATCGGTGTTGCGCTGGTATTCATCCTGTACGCAGAATCATATGGGTCGATCCGGAGTTTTGCCATCAAACACCACGACACGATTTATCCAAACCGTGACCTGTTCGCACTCGGGATTTCAAACATCGTTTCCGGCCTTTTTCAGGGAATGCCGGTCGGTGCCGGTTATTCCGCCACAGCTGCCAATGAAGCCTATGGCGCACGCACGCGTATCGCGGGTATCGCCGCCATGGTCATCACCTTTCTGATCATCCTGACGGTACTCCCCTATATTGAATGGATACCCCAGCCCGTGCTGGCTGCCATCGTCATCTTCACGATGGCAACGACTTTGAGCCTGTCGAGCTTCAGGCTCTATTTCACCTGGAAAATCGACCGCGCACTGATCGTCCTGTCCGTTCTGGCGGTACTGGTTCTCGGCGTATTGCAAGGCCTGATGATCGCGATTGCGATCAGCCTCCTGATCATGCTGCGCCAGAACTCGAAGTCCACCGTTTCCGTTCTGGGACGGCTCGGGCAAAGTCACGACTTCGTCAGTCTGGCCGCTTTTCCTGAAGCCCAGCCCGTTTCGGGCATCCTGATCGTCAGGCCGGATCAGGCCATGTTCTTCGCCAATTCAGACCGTATCCTGGTACAGGTCAGGGATATCATTTCAACCTCCAAACTGCCGATCCATACCGTTATTCTGAGTCTTGAACAGACTCCCGATCTGGACGCGACCACCGTCGAGGCATTAAGGGATTTCTTTGAGAACATGAAAAAGGAAAGCAAAAAACTCATTCTTGCCCGATTGAAACCACCCGTGCATGACGTCCTGCTCTCTGCCCTCTCCGAAGAACATCCGGAAGTATCGCTTTCCCGACTGAGCGTGGAACGGGCCGTGAGACTGGCCCGTATCAAGGAAAACCCGAACAGGGCTGGCGAAGTGGCTTTCCAGTAATCCGGAAAAATCAGACCGATCGGATGGTCAGCGTAATGCCGACGTCTTCCCACCACTCGCACTCTTTTTCCAGCCAGTAAAGCAGAGTGGGATACTTGTCCAGCCAGTCCTTCGGCACGGTCATGTCGATACGGTTCTTGACCTTGACTTTCAGTTTGTCCGCCTTGAAGTTGACCCTGGCATGCTGAAGCATGACCGCCAGCCTCAAGGCGACGACCGCCTTTACTGCGTCGGGATTGGTCAACACCCCATTCAGTTTCCTGAGATTGCCTTTTTGCCCCAGCACGAGCTTGCTCATCTGCTTTTGTTCCCGGGAGGTGAAACCGGCCATGTCCGCGTTTTCGATCAGGTAAGCACCGTGCTTGTGATAATTCGTCGGAGAAACGAAAATGCCGATCTCATGCAACAGGGCGCTCCAGTACAACTGCTTCAGAAACTTGTCGGCTTCTGGCCCCAGCTGCTTGTAAATTGCCAGCGCATAATCAGCCACCCGAATGGCGCGCTGTTCATCCACGCCGTAGCGGCGGAGCATATCCCGGATCGCTTCTTCACGGCGGTCTTTCTGGGTTTCCTTGAGATAGATATCCCACATGATCCCCATTCGCAGGCCAGCCTCGATTGGCTTGATCACGTCGATACCGAAATCCTTCACCAACACGATCAGAATCGTCAGGCCGCCCAGAATCGAGGAAGCCCGTTCTGTCTTGATCCCGTCAAGCCCGGCTTTATTGATATGACCGGCTTCGATCATTTTCTTTTTCAGAAGTTCGAGATTTTCCAGTGTCATCCGCCCGTCGCCGATACCGTTCATCGCCAGAATTTCAGCCGTGGCACGAATCGTGCCGGATGAACCGTACACTTCTGTCCAGCCACAGGAACGGTAATAATCGACTGCATCCTCGAACTGGCTTCTGGCTGAGAGAATCGCCGCTTCGAAAGACGCTTCGTCGATGATGCCATCATGAAAAAATGCAAGGCTCTGCCGGACGGTACCGACGCTGAATGATTCAGCCCTGACGATTTCCTGTCCTTTTCCGTAAATCATCTCCGTCGAACCGCCGCCGATATCGATGACAAGCCGTCTTTCTTCAGGCCTTGCCAGAACGTTCGCCACACCGAGATAAATCAGGCGTGCCTCTTCCTCACCGGAGATGACTTCAATGGGATACCCGATCACTTTTTCGGCATCATGCAGAAATTCCGAAGCATTGGTGGCAATACGAAGGGTATTGGTCGCGACGACTTTCACGTCCGACAAGGGATAGGCATCGAGAATTTCCCGCAGACGCTTCAGGGCGTCCAGCCCTTTCTGGAAGGCCTCGCCGGAAAGAACGTTCTTCTTGTTCAGTCCCGCAGCGAGCCGGTTCGGCTCACGTGCGCTTTTGATGACGCAAATACTTCCGTTTACATATTCACCGATATGCAAACGAAAACTGTTTGAGCCAAGATCTATCGCAGCAAACATTAAAACATTCCCCTACCATGCGCGAATAAACAAATTTGAAACCGGACGATTATGGTGGTACAAAATGACAGTTTGTTGAAAAAACCGGAATTAGGCAAATGAAATTTCAGCCAAGTGTCGTATCGAGAACCATCATCAGGGCAAATCCGACCATCAGGCCGACGGTTGCCGGGGTCTGGTGACCGTTCCGGTGCGTTTCCGGAATCACCTCATGGGAAACGACAAAGAGCATGGCCCCGGCCGCGAAACCGAGGCCGATCGGATAGGACAAGGCCATCCCGCTGGAAAGGCTGACCCCGAGCAAGGCTCCAAAAGGTTCGAAAAGACCGCTCGCCGCGGCGATCAATACAGCCCGCAAACGACTGACACCGGCACTTCGCAAGGCGAGCGCCACGGCCAGCCCCTCAGGGATATCCTGCAAAATGATGGCGATCGTCAGCGGCAAACCGATCGCCATGTCCGCATGGGAAAAACCGACACCGATCGCCATACCTTCCGGCAGGTTATGCAGTGAAATGGCGAAAACGAAAAGCCAGACTTTGTTGAAACGCTCGTTACCGGGTCCGAAAGAACCGATCGTTTCATGTTCATGGGGCGTGAACTTGTCCAGCGACAACATCAGGATGACGCCGCAGGCCATGCCGAAAACGACTACACCGGCACCGAACATCTTGCTTGAAGTCATTTCGGTTCCGGCCGCCAGACCGGGTAAAAGAAGCGAAAACGCGCTGGCCGCCATCATCATCCCGGCTGCAAAACCCAGCATCGTATCTTCAATTTTTGTAGGAAGCTTGCGAACGACAAGCGCCGGAACCGCACCCAGAGCCGTTCCGGCAAAACCGCCCAAACCGCCGATGAAAGCATATTGCATCGCCAGACTGACACCGTTACTGGCGACATCAAACAGACTTTGCGTAAACAGGATCAGAATCGTCAAAGACGACACGGCCAGAAAAGCCGCATAAAACCAGTGTTTTTTTGAATAATGGAGGCAAGAATTCCACCAGCTCATTGCAACCGGTGTTTTTGCTTCATGTGTGTGTTCCGGAACCGACATAATCCTGATGATCTGATTGTTTTATGAATGACAAAACATATTTTATTCTTCTGACACGATAAAGAACGTATTCAGTTACACTCCCGACATCGTTAAAGCCGTGCCTGTTTATCGTGATTCGAGTATATCCCAGTTCCAAAAGGCACGTAGTGAAGCAAAAACAAATGACATGCTCAAAACGATAATTTTTCGGAAAATTACTGGAACACGGTATTCATATCCGGGAAATATAAATCGGCAATAAAAAAAATATTTTTATCGCCGCCTTTTGTTAGGTAAGATGAAATTCATCGATTTTGCCAATGAAAATCGCATCCTATCAACCAGGAATAATCACAGGCATGTTTTCTTACATCTGGTTTCCAGCCCTGATCAGTGCAACGGGCGGATATCTTTTCATGAGCGTAGCCCCCTTGAGTACCCAGTTCATGGCACTTTTCGGTGTGGGCTATGCCGGGATGTCTCTTTTTCTTTCAGGGCTTTTGTGGTCGCACAGTCTCGTTCAGCTGCCTGCAGGCCTTATCCTCGACAAACTCGGCGTCTATCGCGGCTTCCTGATCGCCATCATCATCGCACTTGCCTCAAACCTGCTGCCTTTCCTTTCGCCGGAAAACCTGGCACTGGCGACAGCCCTGCGTTTTTGCGGAGGCCTGAGTTCCGGCGTCCTGTTTCTGGCTGGCGTCAAAGTCACCGCCATGATGGCGCCTCCGGAAAAAATCGCCCAGGCACAAGGTATTCAGGGGGCGGCTTTCAGCCTTGGAACCATGCTGCCCTTCGTCACACTCCCGTATCTCGGCAATGAGGCGTGGCGTTTTTCGTACCTGATCCCTGCCGCCATCGCGCTTGTCGTCATCGCCCTCTCCCTGCTCCTGCCCGCATCAGTCAGGAAAAACAATGCAGGCAACCGCAACAGCCTCGCCAATCTCCTGAACGCCCTTAAATTCGTGTCCACATCGGTACCGATCTGGACACTGGGCATGTTTCATGGCCTATCTTACGGCACGTTGAACAACCTCGGGCAATGGTTACCATCCATACTCGCCGACCTGCACGGCCAAAGTACAGCGCTGGGATGGAGTCTGGCAACCGGTGCCGTATTGTTGCTGGGAACGCTGGCACGCGCCTGTGGCAGCGTATTGCTGCGCTGGTACACACGAAGCTGGATCATCAACACAGCCGTCCTGTTGATCGGCGTCTGCTACATCGCACTGGGACTGATCGGGAACGTATACGTCGGACTGGCCATCGGCATCGCACTGGCGCTGTTCGGTGGCTCCAATTATGGCTCCATTTTCAGCCTGACCGGCCAGACCGTTTCCCCTGTTTACGTCGCCACGGCAGCAGGCTTCATGAACATGATCGCCAACATCGCCAACGTCATGCTGACCCTGATTCTGGGGACGGTACGGGAATATACCGGGAGTTTTAGTATGGCTTTGTGTGCCACGGGCATCTTCGCCCTGGTGGTATGGGGCTGCGGGAGGAAGATTATCAACAGGCTGTCTGTCACTGAAAAGGCCATCTGACGACCAAAATAAGGCTTCTTTAATATAAAAAAGAATTCTGAAATAGTTGCGTACACACAAAACAGCAAACAACTAAAAGTCCGGGTATTCAAATGATCGATGTTATGGGTCATTAGACCGTTAACCAACCTCTATGAACATTCTTATTCCCAGAGTATTCTTTTCGAACACTGCTGATTATCCGACTGGCTAAAGTTTTCAGCAGACTGCTGGTGAGGCCATCAGATTTGTCCTCCCACACCTTTAAACTTCTCGACAAAAGCAGCTATTTTCCGGAACACGCTTTGTTTTTTGGTCAGGTATTGCGGGTTAAGCGGACTCATTTTGGGCAGAATGGCATTAAGCTCCGTGCCATTATCGCTGGCAAATTCCCGTCTTAGCGAGACGCTTATATAACGTTTGGCCGCATCAGCATTTAGGCCCTCAGCATCAATCAGTTCCTGTGCCTCACGTTGTTGTTCAACCTGTGCAAAATTGAAGAAAGAATCAATAATACAGGACTTGTCTCCAATCTTGTTCAGATCTGTCTGGTTAATAAAATCAACTAGCAAGCTCTCTTTGGCGCGATTACCCAGACTGGTACGTATCAGACGACGTACTTCATCAGCCAAGGCAGCTTTATCTTTAACTTTCCTGTTTTCTTCAAAAATCAACTCCAGAATATAGTCCAGGTTGATCTCTTGCGATTTAAGCAGGTCTACTTCAAAGACCACGTCATTCCAGTCAATTGCGGATTCTTCCTTTTCAGCGCCCGATTTTTCCCGACGTAGCCAGTCCCGAATATCGTTATAGGTTGAACGATAATCCTGATTTTTCCGTTCTGTCAGTGGCTGGATCGCTTGCAATGCCTTCAGGCTCTCATCATCCAGATAATGTTTTGCCCTGAATTCGGCAAGAGCTTCAGGATCATCCTGATTAATGTTCTGGAGCGCCTTAAGGCTGGAAAATTCATCGAAATTCTGAAGTACATTCTCAGCACGCAAATATTCGCCAAACAATTTCACGAATGCTTTTTTGTCGGTTTCTGTTTCAATAGCAGCAGGATCAGGAAAACGCTGTTCCAACTCGGCAACCACATCCATAAAACCGCGTCGCGCTTCACCGGTCACCACATCAGTGAAGCCTTCCATGTATTCCCTGAAACTTTTTTCGAGCACGACATTCTTCGTATTTTTATCACCAAACAAGGTAATGGCATCAATCGTGGCCTGCTCCAGATCACGGAACGTGACAATATTGCCAAAGGTCTTGGTCGCATCATAAATACGGTTGGTACGCGAATAAGCCTGCATCAAACCGTGATAACGCAAATTCTTGTCGACAAACAAGGTGTTCAACGCAGGCGCGTCAAAGCCTGTCAGGAACATACCGACCACAATCAACAAATCAATTTCCTGATTCTTCACCCGCAATGAAAGATCACGGTAATAATTCTGGAACGCCGTACTATCGACACCGTAATTGGTTTTAAACAATGCGTTATAGTCAGCAATCACAGTGCTCAAGAACTCCTTGGCACTGCTATCCATTGCCGACACTTCAAAACTCTCGTCCGCAATATCGCCTACGGCATTCTGCTCTTCATTGGCTGCAAAGGAAAATATAGTGGCCAGTTTCAGCGGATTATCACTTTTTTCCTGCAACTTCTTCAGAGATTCATAGTACGACTTGGCCGCATCCACGCTGCTGACAGCAAACATGGCATTGAAACCTTTCGCCCCCTTTGGCAAACGATGGGTCTTTTGCCGAAAATTATTCAAAATATATTGCGAAATTTCCCGGATACGTTCGGGATGCAACAAGGCTTCCCTGTTTTCTGCGGCACTGAGTTTTTTCTCGTCCTGCTCACTTTCAATGGTTTTGAACTGAGGACGAACATCGTTGTAGTCGACTTTGAACTTCAATACCTTTTCATCACGAATGGCATCCGTAATGACATAAGAATGCAGCTGCCTGCCAAATACGCTCGCTGTCGTTTCAGCGCCAAGGGCATTTTCCGTGAAAATCGGCGTACCCGTAAAACCGAACTGATAAAACTTTTTAAATTTTTTCTTCAGATTTTTCTGCGCCTCGCCAAACTGGCTGCGATGGCATTCATCAAAAATAAACACGACTTGCTTGTTGTAAATCGGCAAGTCATTTTCACTTTTCATCAGGTTGTTCAGCTTCTGGATAGTGGTAACGATGATTTTGTTGTCATCTTTGTCCAGATTGCGCTTGAGGCCCGCAGTACTTGCCGAACCATTGACACTATCCGGAGAAAACCGCTGGTATTCCTTCATGGTCTGAAAATCCAGATCTTTACGATCCACCACAAAAAAAACCTTGTCGATGAAATCCAGTTCAGTGGCCAGACGTGCTGCTTTGAAGCTGGTCAAGGTCTTGCCGGAACCCGTCGTGTGCCAGATATAACCGCCACTTTCGGGTTTACTCCAGTTTTTGGCCTGGTAGCTACTGTTGATTTTCCATAAAATACGCTCAGTGGCAGCTATCTGGTATGGACGCATCACCAGCAGCGTATCACTGGCATCAAATACCGAATAATGCAACAACACCTTGAGCAGTGTATTTTTCTGGAAAAAAGTGGCGGTAAAGTCTTTGAGGTCTTTAATCAGGCAGTTATCGGATTTCGCCCAATTCATCGTGAAATCGAAACTGTTTTTATTGCGCTGCGTGGTATTGGCAAAATAACGGGTATCGGTGCCATTCGAAATCACAAAAAGCTGCAAATACTTATAAAGCGAATGTTCACTGTTGAAGCTTTCTTTGCTATAACGATGCACCTGATTGAAAGCTTCACGGATGGCCACACCCCGCTTTTTCAACTCGACCTGCACCAGCGGCAGGCCGTTGACCAGTATGGTTACATCGTAGCGATTGGCGTATGTACCGGTCTGTTCAAACTGCCTGATGACCTGTACTTTATTACGAACAATGTTCTTTTTGTCCAACAGGTAGATGTTTTGAATATGGCCATCATCAAAAACAAAATCATGGATGTAATCATCATGTATTTTTCTGGTTTTGTCCGTAATGGTATCGCCGGGTTTATCCAGCCAGGTTTCCACAAAGCGCAACCACTCCTCATCAGAAAACTGCATATTATTCAAGGCTTGCAACTGTTCCCGCACGTTCGCCAGCAGTTTCCCGGGCGTATTCAAACCGGGAAGATAGTCATAGCCCTGATTTTGTAAATCCTGAATAAGCTCGCGTTCTAGACTGTCTTCCGTCTGGTAGTTTTCATTGACCTGCCATTCCTTGGCGTACTTATCGAGCACGATAAAGTTATTTGATTCTGCGATCGCCTTGTATTCGTACATGCTTTACTCCGAAATTCTAGCTTTCTGTCTTCTGAAAGTGATACATGCTATTAATTTCATTAACCAGATAACGCAAAACACGCTTGTCATCTTCTGTGAGATCAGCTACTTCTTCACCCGCATGTTTTGAATGGCTTGAAATATTAATAATCCGGGCTTCATACGGATTGGGCTTGCCATCATCAGTTTTTGGCAACAGATCACCCCATTTTTTATAGCCAAGAAAAGTTGATGTTTTTTCCAGAATGTTTCTTAAGAAATTGAAGTGATACTTGCTCAGCTGACCATTCTCGATGGCCTTTTCTAGTTCTGATTTCAAATAAAGATGATAAGAGAATGGCGAGTCATTACCTTGTTTCATGAGTTGATACGTGCCATCATCCAGTTTGGTCATGCGATGCTTAAGAAAATTTTTCTTCTTGTAGATGCCATCATCGCTATTGAACTCATTGTACAAAACATTATAGAAAAGTGGATTGTGGGTGGTGATGATGAATTTGACATGAGACTCACTTGATTTGATCAGTTGTGCCAGGTCTACAGCCAACTCAATCAAATGATTCTCATCCAGTGAACTTACCGGGTCGTCGATGAACACATATTCCAACTGATCAAAATCGTTGGTTTCACGCTCATCAGGGTCTGCAACATTGAGAATATCAATTACCTGTTCAAGCAACGTGTAGAATATACTCCAGATAAAATTGCTTTCTTCACCTTTGGAGATTTTCAAATTCTCAGAATGATCGTCATCTCCGCGCTTCAGCGAGAAAGTCACCTCCGAAAACGCTTTTACAGTTATCTCTTTGTCGTCCTTTCCTTTGATTTTATATTCTTCATTGAACCTAGGCGTTAACTTTTCATTAGCATAACGCTGAAAGTTGGTGATGATATTGCGATCTTGCCCTTGATCTTTCAGCACCCATTCTGTAAACGAATTGGGCTGGATTTTAAGTTTAGGCTCAGCATCCAGCTCTAAATCATTATCCCAATAAAACAAGTCTTCCGTAAATGCGTTGTAATAAAGAATTTTATTGCGAGTCAATTCAGACTGAACTGCTTCATCCATCTCCTCATTACCGTCATTTTTTGGGGCAACAAGTTCCTTGAATTCACGTGAAAGGCGCGTTTTGCCCGTGCCGTTGAAAGCATAGATCAATTGCACTTTTTTATTGGCATCTTTTAGCTGCTGAGCGATTTCGGTTAGCGTCTTGCTCATCTTATGCCGCTACCTCTTCAGACTTGGAAAAACTGAACAGCAGATCGCGGTAATACTCATATTGTTTTTGACGCAGTTCAATTTCGCGGGGCAAACCTTCGCTGATGGAGTTAGTCAAGGCATCGAATTTGTCCAAGATGGCGACAATGCGCGCTTGTTCAGAAGGTAAAGGAATAGGCACACGAAATCCAACCAAATCCTTTTTGTTTAATGCCGGAACTCCCGTCATATTTGCAAGCCCTACAATGTCCTTCATGGCATTAGCCATGACATGATATAGAAAACGGGTTGTAATTATTTCACTCGAACTACGAATTCTATAACAGAGCGGGCCACACCAAAAACGAGTAGTTTGATAACCCACATATCCAATACCTCCTTGCCCACGCGAAGGCGTTGTAATCGTGTCCGGTTCTGTATTGTAGGCAGTGACATAACCTGATGGTGTTATTCCTGCATTAACAAATGGATATTTACCTATTTCATTATTATCCGGCACTTTCCCTACGCCAATACTACACAGTTCGCCCAACGTCTTCCACTCCACTTCTCTTTCGTCAAAACTCAACAACTGGTTACGATAGTAGTTATATTGTTTTTTGCGGGCGGTAAGTTCGGCGGTAAGTTCGGCGGTAAGTTCGGTAAATGTGTCCAGAATACGAACGATTTCTGTCTGGATTTGAAGCGATCTTTCAGGATTTTCAGGGCATGGTATGGGAACTCTTATTTTCGCCATATCTGTGGCTGAAACATCAATCACCTTGGTCCCTTTGGCCTGTTTAATTTTTTGGTTTGCAAATTCGTCGGTCTGGGTGAAATAGGCAAAATATTTGCCTAATATGCATCTGCCGGGCTTGAATATGGTTGCATGTCCACCTGTAACAGCTTGTTGTTCGCCAAGATACTCCAACGCTTTACCAACATCTTCAAGGTTTTCACTTGTGTTTGTAATGACAATATCGCCTTTATCCACTTTACGTAGTTGTTTGGCTAGCTCCGGTGAAACGAAAGATTTAGTTTTTGTCGTAGATAAACCATAATAGGTATAAATCTGGCCGTAGTGAATTGCAGGCACTCCTGTTTCCGTGAAATCTTTCTTTTGTAATCCATTGCCACGAATCAAATCACCTAGCTCTCCTAGTACCTTCCATTCAACCTCAACGCCATCAAGCAGCTTTTCCATAAAGCTCATATTGTTCATATCTCAAGCCCCTCACCTTCAATCTCCGCCACAATGGCATCAATATCAGCCCGGAGCTGATCGATCTTTGCCACCGTGACTTTCAGCTCGGCATTGAGTTTGGCAATATCCACCACTTCCCGGTTGTCTTTGGCTTCTACATAACTGCTGACCGAAAGGTTATATTCGTTTGCGGCGATGACATCCTGGCTCACTGATTTGGCAAAATACTGAATATCCTGCTTGCTGTCGAACACCTGCATGATTTGCTGGATATGTCCCGGATTTTTCTCATCTTCGTTATCCGTCAGCACATTGTTATTGGTTTCTTTTTTGAACAGGCCGCTGGCATCAATGAACTGGGTTCGGGTGTCGGTTTTATGTTTGGAGAGCACCAGAATGCTTACGGCGATGGTGGTACCGAAAAACAGGTTGGGCGCGAGAGAGATGATGGTTTCAATGTAGTTGTTATCCACCAGATACTGGCGGATTTTCTGCTCGGCCCCGCCGCGGTAAAAAATACCCGGAAAACAGACAATGGCCGCTCGGCCTTTTCCGGACAGGTAACTGAGAGCATGGAGCACAAAGGCAAAGTCAGCCTTCGATTTGGGAGCGAGCACCCCAGCCGGCGCAAAACGTTCGTCGTTGATCAGGGTAGGGTCGTCTGAACCGATCCATTTCACTGAATACGGCGGGTTGGAAACGATGGCATCGAAAGGTTTTTCATCACCAAAACGAGGAGCAATCAGGGTATTGCCCAACTGGATGTTGAACTTGTCGTAATTGACGTTATGCAAAAACATGTTCATACGTGCCAGATTGTAGGTGGTATGGTTGATCTCCTGTCCAAAAAAACCGTCTTCAATGATGTGTTTATCAAAGTGCTTTTTGGCTTGCAAAAGCAGGGAACCCGAACCACACGCCGGGTCATAGATTTTATTGACGCTGGTTTGTCTGTGCAAGGCAAGCTGCGCAATCAGCCTGGATACATGTTGCGGAGTGAAAAACTCCCCCCCGGATTTTCCCGCATTGGCGGCATAGTTGGAGATCAGAAACTCGTAGGCATCCCCGAACAGATCGATGTGACTCCCTTCGAAATCGCCGAAATCCAGTGCAGCCACGCCTTTGAGTACGGCGGCCAAACGTGTACTCCTGTCTTTGACAGTGTTGCCAAGCCGACTGCTGGTAGTATCGAAATCGGCAAACAGTCCCTTGATATCCTGCTCTGATGGGTAACCGTTGGCTGAATTTTCAATGGCTGCGAAAATAGCGGCCAGATCGGTATTCAGGCTGTCATTGGTATTGGCGCTGGCAACAATATTGGCAAACAACTGGCTGGGGTAAATAAAATAGCCCTTGGTTTTGATGGCATCATCCTTGATTTCCGGCGTGATGACACTATCGGGAAGCGCTGCATAATCGATGTCATCTTCGCCGCCTTCGATGTAACTGGCAAAATTCTCGCTGATAAAACGATAAAACAGGGTACCGAGTACATATTGCTTGAAATCCCAGCCATCCACCGCACCGCGTACTTCATTGGCAATTTGCCAGATCTGGCGCTGAAGTGCGGCACGTTGTTGGGTGCTGGTCATGATGTTGTTCCTTATTTTATTTGTTTTATATGATTTTTTCCTGCAGATGGATTTGAGCTGAAGAATGTGTATGGAATATCCAGCAAAAGCAATACAGTTACACTATCATCAGAACCTTCATCGTCAAGAGTGTGCTGCGGATGATTCTACATGCTTTTGCTCTCGCACTTCATCAATATACTTCCTTTGATGAACGAGGCCATCCGATTCAGGGAAATCTGCAACTGGTGAGATTCACCGGTTCATGCTTGCAAATCGCCCAGACAGATTATTCTTTCGTTTATGTTTGCCATTTATGTTTTCAAAACGGAATATCGTCATCAATATCCGCCAACCCGGCTGGACGGTTGGACGATTGCGGACGTTGCTGCTGGGTATTCTGCGCCGGACGGGATGGCGGCTGGTAGCTGCCGCGTTCTTCCTGCGGTTCACCGGCACCCTGACGGCTGCCGAGCATTTGCATGGTGTCGGCGATGATTTCGGTCGCGTAACGGTCGATGCC
>CAJKQK010000007.1 GCA_905202055.1 uncultured Oxalobacter sp. | reverse complement strand
TAATTGCCCTGAATGCTTATGACAACCAATCCTGAAAAAGATGAAGTGCTGTACGCCAAAATCAATCTGGAAACGGCCCAAATCCCCTGGAAAGAACTGGAACGTTTCTTTGCCGCAGGCAGAATCATTTCAGTGGATGATTCCGTCGATATGATTCAGGTTGCCACTTTGATGGCTTCCGATGACACGAAGGCCATTTCGGAAATGCTGGAAAAGAAACAGATCGGGCGGGTGACTGACGGCCAGGCGCAAATCTGGTCCGATACGGACGCCAGTTTATGGGCTGTTGTGGTGAGGCCGTGGATTCTTGTCCAGCACCGCGCCAACTGATTTTCATTCCAATTTTCACTATTCCCGGTTTTTTTCTATTATGAGTATTCGGCTTATTGTCGGGCTGGGCAATCCCGGTCCGGAGTATGAACAGACCCGGCATAATGCAGGTTTCTGGTTTGTGGACAATCTTGAAAATGCCAGCCGGGACGGGCGCTGGCAAAAGGAAACCCGTTTTTCGGCCTTTGTCGCCAGAACGAAAATAAACGGACACGATGTCTGGTTGCTGAAACCGCAGACATTCATGAACCGTTCCGGCCAGGCAGTCGGAGCATTGGCCCGTTTCTTCAAGATTGCTCCGGAAGACATTCTGGTCGTCCACGACGATCTGGACATCAATCCGGGAGCGGCAAAACTGAAACGGGGTGGTTCAAGTGCCGGGCATAACGGCCTGAAAGATATTACTTCAGCATTGGGCGGTCAGGATTACTGGCGCTTGCGTATCGGGGTTGGCCATCCCAGAAACCAGAACCTGAAGTCGCCTGTCATCGATTACGTTCTTCAGCGGCCCCGTCATGAAGACCAGAATCTGATCAATGAAGCCATCGAGCATGGCATGCAGATCATTCCTTTACTGTGCGACGGACAGTTCGACAAGGCCATGAAAGAATTGCACACGAATCGCTGATCTGTTTGGACAATAAAAAACCGCTCAATTATGAAATGAGCGGTTTTTTTATCAGGGCAATCGATCAGTGATCTGAATCGTACATGCCTTTTAACAGGGACATGACCGAATCGCCTGTATTGATGCGTTTCAATGTTTCGGCAAGGAGTTCGGCGCAGGAAAGCTGGCGGATCTTGCTGCATTCCCTGGCGGCATCCGACAAGGGGATCGTGTCGGTCACGACCAGTTCATCCAGTGAAGAACTGGTAATCCTGTTGACGGCAGGGCCGGACAAAACAGGGTGTGTTGCGTAGGCGACGACCATTTTTGCGCCGCGCTCCTTCAACGCTTCAGCCGCCTGCGTAAGTGTACCGGCCGTATCGACCATGTCATCCATAATCACGCAGTTTCTGCCTTCGACGTTACCGATGATATTCATCACTTCGGACACATTCGGGCGGGGACGGCGTTTGTCGATAATCGACAGGTCGCAGTCAAGATGTTTCGCGAGCGCCCGGGCACGGACGACACCGCCGATATCGGGTGAAACGACGAGCAAATCCTTGTAGTTTTTCTTTTGAAGGTCCTTCAAAAGGATCGGGGAAGCGTAAATATTGTCGACGGGGATATCGAAGAATCCCTGAATCTGGTCGGCATGGACATCCATGATCAGGACACGGTCGACACCGATATTTTCGAGTATGTTGGCGATGACCCTTGCCGAGATGGCGACACGTGTGGAACGTGGACGACGGTCCTGACGGGCGTAGCCGAAATAAGGGATACAGGCGGTAATGCGTTCGGCGGAAGCCCGTTTCAGCGCGTCGACCATGAGAACGATTTCCATGAGGTTATCGTTGGTGGGAGCGCAGGTGGACTGGATGACGAAGACATCTTTGCCGCGAACGTTTTCGTTGATTTCGACAGTGGTTTCGCCGTCGGAGAATTTGGAGACGAATGCTTTACCGAGGGGAAGGCCGAGTTTGCTGGCAACCTTGGCAGCCAAAGCCGGATTGGCGTTGCCAGTGAAGATCATTAAATTATTGTCGGACATGATTTTTTGCACGCCTGATGGGTGCTTTGAAAGTGATGGCAGGGGAAGAAGGATTCGAACCTTCGCATGCTGGAATCAGAATCCAGTGCCTTAACCAGCTTGGCGACTCCCCTGTTGAACTACAGAACGATATTATAACCGACCATTTAAAAAAACGACATATTTAAAAAGGATTTTGTTGCCCTTTTTATCGTATCGGCATGATTCGGTATGGATTAAAACCAACAAAAAAACCTGCCGGAAAGGCAGGTTTTTTTATTTTCGATAAATTATTCTTTATCTTTTGCTTCTGCATCGGCTGCCGGAACTTCTGCGGCTGCTTCATCAGCAGGTTCTGCCGTTTCGGTTGCAGCAGTTGCGGTAACAATCGGCATCGATTCGTCGTGGGAAACTGCCGTAACACCTTCTGGCAGTTTGAGGGCACCCAGATGAATGGTCTGGCCGATTTCCAGGTTGCCCAGATCGACTTCGATGAAGGCTGGCAGATTGCCAGGCAGACAGGAAATTTCCAGTTCGGTGACAGCGTGATGAACAACGCCGGACTTCTTGGCTGAAGAAGCGTCTTCGTTAATGAAGTGCAGAGGCACTTTGACGTTGATCTTCTGGTTGGCGTCAACACGCTGGAAATCAACGTGCAGCACGACAGGTTTATATGCATGAACCTGAAAATCACGTAACAGAACCTGTTGATTCTTGCCATCGATTTCGAGATCGAGAATGGATGAATGGAATGCTTCTCTTTTCAGTGCGTAGAAAAGTGCATTGTGATCCAGTTTGATGTTGAGAGGTTCGCTGTTACCACCATAGACAATGCCAGGTGCCATACCAGCAGCACGCAGGCGGCGGCTCGCTCCGGACCCTATCTCTGCTCTCGTGTATGCAATGATTTTCATTTATAAAAACTCCAAAAAAACGAGGTTGAAAACCTCTTGTTGAAAAAAGCCTCCGCGACCAGAGGCTTGGTGAAAACCCTTTACCGAATCCGGTAAAAGGCGGAATTATACATTAGCCTCGTTAAAAAGAGACATAACGGATTTGCCCGAATTAATGCGTTTCAATGTTTCGGCAAGGAGTTCGGCGCAGGAAAGCTGGCGGATCTTGCTGCATTCCCTGGCGGCATCCGACAAGGGGATCGTGTCGGTCACGACCAGTTCATCCAGTGAAGAACTGGTAATCCTGTTGACGGCAGGGCCGGACAAAACAGGGTGTGTTGCGTAGGCGACGACCATTTTTGCGCCGCGCTCCTTCAACGCTTCAGCCGCCTGCGTAAGTGTACCGGCCGTATCGACCATGTCATCCATAATCACGCAGTTTCTGCCTTCGACGTTACCGATGATATTCATCACTTCGGACACATTCGGGCGGGGACGGCGTTTGTCGATAATCGACAGGTCGCAGTCAAGATGTTTCGCGAGCGCCCGGGCACGGACGACACCGCCGATATCGGGTGAAACGACGAGCAAATCCTTGTAGTTTTTCTTTTGAAGGTCCTTCAAAAGGATCGGGGAAGCGTAAATATTGTCGACGGGGATATCGAAGAATCCCTGAATCTGGTCGGCATGGACATCCATGATCAGGACACGGTCGACACCGATATTTTCGAGTATGTTGGCGATGACCCTTGCCGAGATGGCGACACGTGTGGAACGTGGACGACGGTCCTGACGGGCGTAGCCGAAATAAGGGATACAGGCGGTAATGCGTTCGGCGGAAGCCCGTTTCAGCGCGTCGACCATGAGAACGATTTCCATGAGGTTATCGTTGGTGGGAGCGCAGGTGGACTGGATGACGAAGACATCTTTGCCGCGAACGTTTTCGTTGATTTCGACAGTGGTTTCGCCGTCGGAGAATTTGGAGACGAATGCTTTACCGAGGGGAAGGCCGAGTTTGCTGGCAACCTTGGCAGCCAAAGCCGGATTGGCGTTGCCAGTGAAGATCATTAAATTATTGTCGGACATGAATTTCCTGCGACATTCTCGTTACTGGGTTAAAAGTCACATAAGGTTTAACGAATCCCGTTGTGTCACTTGCCGACAATCAGTGCTGCACGCCTGGCGGCGGGCGTTGCAAAAAAGAGTGGCAGGGGAAGAAGGATTCGAACCTTCGCATGCAGGAATCAAAATCCTGTGCCTTAACCAGCTTGGCGATTCCCCTGCTGAATTTTCAGTGTACGGTATTATAACCGACCATTGAAAAAAAACGACGTCATTCGCTTTTTGCACTTAACAGGGCTTCGAGCGGATGATTTTGCAAACTTTTGGCAGTCCAGGTTTCCCATTTTCCGGAAAGGCTGGCGGCCACTTTTTCAGCTTCCGTTTTATTTCCGAATCGGGCAAAAACGCATGCTCCGGATCCGGTCATTCGGGCTTTTCCATATCGGCCCAGTGCATCAAGAGCCGTAGCGATTTCAGGATACAGTTTGATTGCAACTGGCTGCAAATCATTTTTACCGAAATCGGGTAAATTTTTATAGATACCGGGAAAGTCCGCTATTTTGATGGGTTCCGTGTTTCTTGTCAATTCTTTGGAACGAAATATCGCCACTGTCGGAACGGAAACGGATGGCTTGACGACAACGTAGTATCCGTCCGGTGTCGCTACCGGTGACAATTTTTCTCCGATGCCTTCGGCATAGGCGTTTTCACCGAAAATGAAAAAGGGAACGTCTGCGCCCAATTGCACACTTAAGGCCATCAATTCTTCTCTGCTGAAATCGCAATTCCAGAGCCGGTTCAAAACGAGCAGGGTCGTCGCCGCGTCAGAAGAACCGCCACCCAGTCCGCCACCCATGGGAATGTTTTTTTCAATTCGGATATCGACGCCTGGAGAAAATCCGGGATTTTTATGATTGGCGGCCTTTTGTAACAGTTTTGCCGCGCGTACGGCCAGATCGTCTTCTTCCGGAATCTGGTCATTATCGGTACGTCTGATTTGACTGTCATCGCGACAATCGAAATGGAGGATGTCGCACAGGTCGATCAGCTGGAAGACGCTTTGCAGGAGGTGGTAACCGTCGGACCGTTGACCCGTAACATGCAGGAAAAGATTGAGTTTGGCCGGAGCAGGACAATTGTGTAAAAAAGGTTTCGACATGTTCATTGCCGATCAGAAATTCCATTCATCGATAACCAGTTTCAGATTGATGTCAGTGCCGTCAAGCGAGTCCTGATTTCCCTTGATCAGATCAATACGCTTGGGAAGCGGTATGGTCGGCCCATCGATCCAGCTTGCGTAATTGATCTGCCATCCGTCTCTGGTGATTACCTGTGTCGATTTCGGGGTGGCGATAAAAGATTGTCCACGGGAATCCGTTGCACAACCCTGCAACCAGCCTTTCATGCCTGAAACCGGCAATGTCCACCCGAGCTGGGATTTGATCAGTTCTTCAGCATCGGGTGCGCTTGCCGGAGCCTGGTTGGGGGCGGTGAAAGTCGCCATTTGTGGCGTGAGTTCTATTTTTGCCATCGTTTGTCCAAGGGGAGACATCAATGTTACGACGGTATTCTCCGGAGACTGATCCCATCCGAATTTGCCGTGAAGCGATTCTTCCTGGCCGTCCAGTTTGTACTGGATGGAAAAACGTCCCCTGATACTGACGGTGTCCACACATTTGCGTGGAGTCTCGCTGGAGAAAAGATTGACGGGGTTGATGGATTGCATGGTGGAACAACCCGTTAAGCCGATAGTGATTACAATGACGGTGAAAAGTCCCGTTTTTTTCAGCAGGTGGGAAAAAATGTTTTTCATCTTTATTTGAAAAAGAATGGCAGGATAAAATCGGGATGTTTCCCGATTGGCTACATTGGAAAGCATTCTATAACATACGGGAATGTCAATTTGTAAAATTGTGTTGTCGGCTTGACGAAATCGCGAATGGTCTGGTGAGCGATATCGGATTTTAATATGATCAAAGAAAATTTGTCTGACACTGGCGGGATCGCCATTTCTTCCATTGCTTTTGCACAAACGCTGGTTGCCTGGCAAAAACAACACGGAAGGCATTCGCTTCCCTGGCAGAATACCCGGAATGCGTACCGGATATGGCTGTCCGAAATCATGCTGCAGCAAACGCAGGTGACAACGGTGATTCCTTATTACTCCCGCTTTCTGGAACGGTTTCCCGATGTATCCGCATTGGCGAATGCCCAACAGGACGAAGTGATGGCGTACTGGAGCGGACTGGGTTATTACTCGCGAGCGAGAAATCTGCATCGCTGTGCGCAAATTGTCGTTGAAGAATACGAAGGGATTTTTCCTTCCGATCCTGTCCTGCTTGAGGATTTGCCGGGAATCGGCCGGTCTACTGCTGCGGCAATAGCCGTTTTTTCTTCCGGTGTCCGTGCAGCCATTCTGGATGGCAATGTCGTGCGTGTTTTCTCCCGTATTTTTGGTATTGCGGAGCAGCCCGGTGACAGAAAAGCGAAAGAAAAATTGTGGCATCTGGCCTATGAATTATTGCCCGAGTCCGATCTGGAAGCATACACGCAAGGGTTGATGGATCTGGGGGCAACCGTATGCGTCAGAAGCAGGCCGGATTGTTCCATATGCCCTTTTTCGGGTTCCTGCGTCGCGTTGGCCGAAAACCGGATTGATGAACTGCCTGCCAAAAAAACGAAGAAAGTTTCCCCGTCCCGGAAAACGGTCATGATGGTTTTGCTATCCGATGGGGACGTCCTGCTGGAAAAAAGGCCTGAAACCGGTATCTGGGGTGGCCTGCTATCCTTGCCGGAATGTGAATTGCCTGAAGATGCCGGAAATGAAGAGATTGCGGAATTGTCCAGACTGAAATCGATGGCTTCATCTTTTGGACAGGCTACTTCTTTCCAGTTTCTGGAACCGTTCATACATGTCTTTTCCCACTTCCGCCTTCATATAACGCCTTGCCTTATCGGGCTGGACAGTCGTCAATTACGGGCAGAGGAAGAAAAATATGTCTGGTATGACATGAACCGGCTGGATGAGGCGCCCTTGCCAGCACCTGTGCGGAAACTGTTGAATGGTTCCTTGCGTCAGCAGGTACTGAAGCTGGTCGACTGATTACCGGGAACCGGCCAACTCCCGATGCCGGGTAACGACCTGTTCTTTTTTCCTGAAATGACAGGCGAGTTGCTCGACCATGTAAACGGAACGATGTTGTCCACCCGTGCAGCCGAGCGCAACGGTGAGGTAGCTCCTGTTGTCGCGCCGGAAGGACGGCAGCCATTTTTCGACAAAGTCGCGGATGTCGTTCAACAGCTCGGCGACGTCGGGTTGCGATTCGAGAAATTCGATGACAGGCTTGTCTTTGCCGGTCAGTGGTCTCAGGCGCATGTCGTAATAAGGGTTTGGCAGGCTTCGCACATCAAAGATGATGTCGGCATCCAGCGGAACGCCGAATTTGAAACCGAAGGATTCGAAATGCAGCGTTAACGGCGATTGTTCGATTTCGACCAGTTCCTTGACCCGGTTGCGCAGTTCGTTCGAATTGGAATTGGACGTATCGATAACCTGCCCGATCATCTGGATGTCGGACATCATGGCACGTTCTTCCCGTATGGCCTCCACAAGCGTCCGGTCATCGGAGAGGGAGGTTCCCCTGGGCAGGCGGTGGGATAAGGGGTGGCTGCGCCTCGTTTCGGAAAAGCGGTTGATCAGGGAATGGTCGTCGGCCGTCAGAAACAGCACGTGAACGGCATGTCCCTGATTCTTGAGTTCCATAACACTGTTGGGCAAGTCGGTCAGCGATGCGGCGCTTCTGGAGTCTACTGCAACAGCCAGTTTGTCCTCATTGTCTTCCAGTCTGGTTTCGACAAGTCTGGAAAGCAGGACAGGCGGCAAATTATCGACACAAAAATAACCGGCGTCTTCCAGTGCATTCAAGGCCACTGATTTTCCGGAACCCGATATACCGGTGATGATAATGATTTGCATGCTATAAACGCGTTGGAAATGAAAGTCATGCCACTTTCGACAGCCTACCACAACGCCCGGGTAAAAAGGGGCGTTTGATTAAAACGGTTCGTCTTTCATCATCGCTTTTCTCTGGCGTTCCATGAATTCTTCCATGGTATTGAAACCGCGCAACTGCATAATGGTATTGCGAACGGCTGCTTCCAGCAGAACGGCGATATTTCTGCCCGCCGCGACGGGAATGACTGTTTTGCGGATCGGCAGTCCAAGAACTTCCTGTGTCGGGGAATGGATCGGCAAACGGTCGATATCTTCATCACCCGTTCGCATACGGGTCAGATGAACGATGAGTTTCAGCTGCATTTTTCTCCGGACGGCAGTTTCACCGAAGATGGCGCGGATGTCGAGCAATCCCAGTCCGCGAACTTCCAGAAGATTTTGCAGAAGCATCGGAGCCCGGCCTTCGATGACATTCGGGGCAATCCGGGAAAATTCAACGGCATCGTCTGCAACCAGCCCATGATTTCGGGTGATCAGTTCCAGACCCAGCTCGCTTTTTCCCAGACCTGAATCTCCGGTGATCAGGACGCCGACACCGAGAACGTCCATAAATACGCCATGCATGATGATCCGCAGGGCAAGTTGCTTGGAAAGATAGACACGAAGGTAATCGATCACTTCTGCCGCGGCCAGAGGGGTAGTGAAAAGTGGAATATTGTTTTCGTTGCAGATGGCAAGAATGTCGGAAGGGACGTCAAGGTCGCGTGCGATGATCAGGGCAGGAGGATTGCAATCGGCAATTTCATGAACCAGATACGCGCGGGACTCCGGCGACAGTCTTTCGTAGTAATTGACTTCCTGACGCCCGAAAACCTGAATACGCATTGGATGAATCAGGTTCAAATGCCCGACCTGATCGGCGGCAAGTCCACTCCCGCTTGACACCTGCCTGTTTCCACCATCGAGACCGGCAAACCAGGTCAGTTTCAGTGCATCTCTGTTGTTTGCGTATAAACGCTGGATGGTCAGGGAAATGGGTGTCGACATGGCGTGGTCCGTTTATCAGGTATACTCAGGATGGAAGTTGCTGCCCGGGTTCCCAGTTTACGATAACATCGTGAATCCGTTCTGGGTTGGCTTCGTTCGACAGGAATGTGCGGCATGTCGCGTCGGAAAACATGGCCGCGATTTCCGACAGGATTTCCAGATGTTGCTGGGTGACGTTATTCGGGATCAGAAGAAAAAACAGAAGATTGACCGGTTTTCCATCGGGAGCCTCGAAAGGAATCGGCGTCGCCAGTCTGACGAAAGCAGCGACTGGTGTTTTCAAGCCCTTGATTCTGCCATGCGGGACAGCCACACCGTAACCAAGACCTGTCGTTCCCAGACTCTCGCGGGCAAAAAGGTTGTCGGTCACATCTGAACGTGAAATGCCGCAATTGTTTTCGAAGATGAGACCTGCCTGTTCAAACACCCGTTTCTTGCTCGATACTTCCAGATCGAGAACGACGTTTTCTGAAGGCAGGATTTTGGAGAGATTCGTTACCATAACTAATCCGGTATTGTAGGAAATGAATTATAAAACGCATTGATCGATACAGACATGCCGATTCTCAATATGCCTTGCCGATTATCCGTTCTACTGGCGCGCGTGCCGAAGCGTTTGCGGTTTTTTTCCTGATGAAAAATTGCTTCGCCAGGGGTTGATGTCAATGCCGCCACGACGTGTGTAACGGGCATAAACCGTCAGGCTTTGCGGTTTGCACATTTTCAGGATATCCAGAAAAATCCGCTCTACGCACTGTTCATGAAAATCTTCAGACGAGCGCAGGCTGATAATGTATTTCAACAATCCTTCCTGGTCGATTTGCGGGCCGGAATAATGAATCTGGAGACTGGCCCAGTCCGGTTGCCCTGTAACAGGGCAATTCGTTTTCAGCAGGTTGGAAACAAGCGTTTCTTCAACCGGAGATTCTTCGCTGTTGCTTTTCAGGAAAGAAGGATCAGGGGTGTATTTATCTGCGCCGATATCCAGCCGGTCGAGAGACAGACCGCTCAGTTCTTCCAGTTTTGTCCCCTGAAAAACGTCAGGCTGCCTGATCGAGACCTGAACAGGTGAGCCAAAAGCGTCACTCAGGTCAGTACGCAGAATCTGGATCAGATCGCCGACTTCATCCATCCGGGTCTGTGTAAATGAATTGAGATAGAGCTTCAGCGATTTCGATTCAACGATATTGGGAGAATCGGCCGAGACGGAAAAATTCATAATCCCGACCTGTGGCTTGCCCCGCAGGTTAAGCCATGAAAGCTCATAAGCGTTCCAGAAGTCGAGCCCGAAAAAAGGCAACGAACCGGTAATGCCCAGTTTTTCGCGCATTGGTTTCCGTTCTATCGAAAACAGCTGCGATGCGTCGTATTGTGTCGGATAAGTCGTCGATTTGCCGAGTGGTGAATTTTTCGTATTGTCACTGCTTGTCATGGGCCGATCCGTAAAATAATGTTTACAGGAATAAACGATAAACAGGATTATCGCTTTCGTTCCAGTGGGGATACCCGATGTTGGCCAGGAATTCGCCGAAAGCGTTCATATCTTTCTCCGGGACCTGCAGCCCGACCAGCACGCGTCCATAGTCCGCGCCATGATTGCGATAATGGAAAAGGCTGATGTTCCAGTCCGGAGCCATAGACGACAGGAAGCGCATCAGGGCTCCCGGGCGTTCCGGGAATTCGAAGCGATAGAGCAATTCGTCTTTTGCGAATGGGCTCTTGCCTCCCACCATATAGCGGATATGAAGTTTGCCGAGTTCATCGTCACTCAGATCGATTGTCCTGTAATTGTTTTTTTCAAGCGTATCGATGATTTCGTTCTTTTCCCTGCGGTTTTTGACTTCCACACCCACAAAAACATGGGCTGCCTTTTCGTCACTGATACGGTAGTTGAATTCGGTGACATGCCTTCTTCCGATCAGTTCACAGAAGCGTTTGAAACTGCCCCGTTCTTCAGGAATGGTCACGGCCAGAACGGCTTCTTTGTTTTCGCCGACATCTGCCCGTTCCGCGACGAAACGCAAACGGTCGAAATTCATGTTGGCGCCGGAAGTGACGGCTACCATGGTTTCACCTCTTACAGGGTGAGATGCCTCTTCGTTTTGCTCAACATAGTTTTTGATGCCTGCAACCGCCAGTGCACCGGCCGGTTCAAGAATGCTGCGGGTATCGAGAAATACGTCCTTGATGGCGGCACATACGTCATCCGTATCGACGAGCACGATATCGTCAACGTAATCTTTCGATATACGGAAGGTTTCTTCCCCGACCAGCTTGACGGCCGTACCATCCGAAAACAGTCCCACGTCGGGCAGGCTTACGCGGGTGCCGGATTCAAAACTTTGTTTCATGGCGCATGAATCTGCCGTTTCGACGCCGATAATCTTTATATCGGGACGGATTTGCTTGACGTAGGCGGCAATCCCGGCAATAAGGCCTCCGCCGCCAATCGGAACAAAAATGGCATGGATGGGTTTGGAGTGCTGTCGCAGAATTTCCATCCCGATGGTGCCTTGTCCGGCGATCACGTCCGGATCGTCGAAAGGATGGATGAACGTCAGGTGATGTTTCTTTTCAAGCATGAGGGCGTGCTCACAGGTATCCGAGAAGGAATCGCCGTGAAGAACCACTTCTACATTGTCCCCGCCGTGGGCTTTGACGGCATCGATTTTCAGGGGCGGTGTTGTCGTCGGCATGGCGATGATGGCCTTGCAGCCGAGGCGTTTTGCCGACAGGGCGACACCCTGTGCATGGTTGCCCGCCGATGCGCAAATGACACCTTTTGCGAGTTGTTCCGGGGAAAGGTTGGCCATCTTGTTATAGGCGCCTCTCAATTTGAAGCTGAAGACGCTTTGTACGTCTTCACGCTTCAACAGAATCCGGTTTTCCGTACGGGCGGAAAGGCTGGGTGCGAATTCAAGGGGGGATTCGGTTGCGACGTCGTATACGCGTGCAGTGAGAATTTTTTTCAAGTAATCGGTCATAATGATGCTGGACAAGGCCTGTAATTTTACGCACCATTATAATCCGCGTTAAAGACCCCTTGTTTTTTTTCGTATCCCTGTCAGTGTGTTTTCACGACATCATCGGATCATAACGGGTTTCGATGTAAAAAATTGGAAATTTTATAAAATGATCGAATCTGCCGTTCACTGGTTAATGTCGTATCTGGCTATTCCCGAGATAGGGCTGACGTCGGTTTTTATCGTCTGTTTCGTATCGGCGACATTATTGCCTATGGGGTCGGAACCGGCTGTATTTGCCGTCGTCGCCTCCTCTCCTTCCATGTTCTGGCCTGTCATGATTGTCGCCACGATCGGCAATACACTGGGCGGCATTTTGAATTACTGGATAGGATATGGAGCCAAGGAAGCGTTTGCCAAGGAAAGAAAAACGCGCTGGTTCGGCTGGCTGGAAAAATACGGTGCCAAAACCATGCTGCTGGGCTGGATGCCCGGAATCGGCGATCCGCTTTGTACATTGGGTGGCTGGCTGAAATTGCCTTTCTGGCCCTGTGTCTGGTATATGACCATAGGCAAATTCATTCGCTATCTTTTAATGACCTGGTTGTTGTTGTACATTCCAAATGAAACCTGGCGCGAATTTGCACGTTTGCTGGGATAATGGCAGGAAATAATTCAAAAATGGAAAACGATTGTGAATTGTGTTCGTACAAACCGGAAGAAACGGTTTTCTCGAATGCAAAATGGCGTGTTATTCAGGTAAGAGACAGGGACTATCCCGGGTTTTGCCGGGTGATCTGGAACGGGCACGTTCGTGAAATGACGGATCTTGCTGTTGCGGATCGGCTCGAAATGATGAATGTGGTATGGACGGTAGAGGAAATCGTCAGGAAAGTCATGCAGCCTGATAAAATCAATCTCGCTTCATTGGGCAATATGGTCCCGCATCTCCACTGGCATGTGATTCCGCGTTTTGAAAACGACAAAAATTTCCCTGATTCCATCTGGTCGCAGACAAGGCGTTCCGTCGATGAGAATGTGATGAATGAAAGACTGGCGCGCGCATCCGGACTGAAAAATGCCCTGTGTCATGCTCTTGAAAAACAATTTATGTGAATTGAATCGGCTGTCATGACAAAACTGACGCATTTTGGTTATCAAAAAGTTAACGAAGAAGAGAAATCGGGTAAAGTGGCCGATGTGTTCAATCACGTCGCACAGCATTACGATCTGATGAACGATCTGATGTCGGGTGGGATGCACCGCTTGTGGAAAGCGTTTGCCGTCTCGCAGGCGGGTGTGAAAGAAGGCTTCCGGGTACTGGATATTGCTGGCGGCACGGGCGATCTGACATACTCTTTTTCAAGGCAGGTCGGTGACAAGGGCGAAGTCTGGCTGACCGACATTAATGAAACAATGTTGCAATGTGGGCGTGACAAACTCCTGAACAGGGGAGTGCTGGTTCCGACACTGGTTTGTGATGCGGAAAAATTGCCCTTTCCCGACAATTATTTCGATCGTGTTATAGTATCCTTCGGTCTCCGGAATATGACTCATAAAGATCAGGCTTTGTCTGAAATGAATCGAGTGTTGAAACCCGGAGGCAAATTGCTGGTTCTGGAGTTTTCCAAAGTATGGAAGCCCCTGCAGAACCTGTACGATATTTATTCTTTTTCCGTACTGCCATGGCTTGGAAAGCATGTGGCGAAAAGTGCGGATAGCTACCGCTATCTGGCAGAATCCATACGGGTTCATCCGGATCAGGCAACTTTACAGAAAATGATGGAAGATGCCGGATTCGTATGTGCCAGATTTTTCAATCTGACCGCAGGAGTGGTCGCCCTTCATACTGGTATGAAGTTATAAAGGAGATTTATGAAAAAGTTTTTGCTTGCATTCGTTCTCGTAGCAAGTTTGTCGTCAATGGTCATGACGGACGTTCAGGCAAGAAGATTGGGAGGCGGCTCGTTCGGACGCCAGTCTTCCAATATCGGCAGAATCGCACCGATGCAAAGAAGCATGCCGAACCAACAGGCCCAGCGTGCAGCCAATCAGTCGCAGGCGGCCAATGCCGCCAGACCGGCCAGCCGCTGGGGCGGTATTCTGGGCGGTGCACTGCTCGGTCTCGGGTTGGGGGCGCTGTTAAGCCATATGGGCATTGGCGGCGATTTTGCCGGCATGATCAGCACGGTATTGATGCTTGCCCTCATTTTCTTTGCCATCCGGTTCTTTATGCGCCGTTTTACCGGAAAGAGTAAACAGCAGGATCAGACGGCTTATGCGTCACAATATAATGACAACGGCTTTAACCAGTCGTCCACACCGGAAATCGGTTCGGGCCTGCCGCACCAGTATGCAGGCAGTCAGACTGCAAGTACGAATACAGGAATGCAAAACGACAATTGGGGAATTCCGGTTGACTTTGATGTGCCCGCTTTTCTTCGCGCGGCAAAATCGTATTATATCCGGATGCAGGCTGCATGGGACAAGGCGGATATTCATGATATCCATGAATTCACGACGCCTGAAATGTTTGCTGAAATCAAGCTTCAGCTGCAGGAACGTGGGCCGGGCCCGAACATTACCGATGTCGTTTCCCTGAATGCCGAATTGCTCGGTATCGAAACGCTGAACAACGAATATATGGCCAGCGTGAAATTTTCGGGAATGATAAAGGAATCCGAAGGGGCTCCGGCTGAACCGTTTGAGGAAATCTGGAACATGACACGCCCGGTGTCGAAGGAAGGTGGCTGGGTTCTGGCCGGCATTCAGCAATTGTCCTGAAAATGGCCTGACTGCTGCAGGGATAAGACCGTCCGATAATGAAACCCGGACGGTTTTATTTTTTCCTGTGAATGCAAATTCTTTGTTTTTTGCCGAAAAAACCGGTAGTCATGTACAGGAAAATAACATATCGTATCCGGATGAGTGACCGTAAAATGATAAAAACGCTGATGGGAGTGATTGGGTAATGCGAAAAGTCTGGCGACTGATCGTTATTTTTTACATCCTGTTCCGGTATGGGCTGGACGAAATGGCCGTTTCGTACATTCCCAGCCAGCGTTTTGTCTTTTTTTACCGGCGCGTATTTTTCTGGCGTAATCTGTCGATCCCGCCGGGAGTCAGATTGAGACTGGCGCTGGAAAATCTCGGACCCATATTCATCAAGTTCGGGCAGATGCTGTCTACGCGCCGGGATTTGTTGCCCGACGATATTGCGTATGAATTGTCCAAATTGCAGGACAGGGTTCCCCCTTTCGATTCCAACGTCGCTGTCGAGCAGATAACCCGGTATCTTGGTGCACCTCCGGAAGAGTTGTTCGCATCTTTCGACCGTATTCCCGTTGCATCCGCTTCCGTTGCGCAGGTCCATTTTGCGAAATTGCATAACGGGCGTGAGGTTGCCGTCAAGGTGTTGCGTCCCGAAATGCAGAAACGGATCGGCCGCGACATTGAACTGATGTATGTTTTTGCGTCTCTGGGCGAAAAATTCTGGAAAGACGGCAAGCGCTTGCGCCTGTCCGCTGTCGTTCACGAGTTCGACAAATCCCTGCACGATGAGCTTGATCTGATGCGTGAAGCGGCCAACTACAGCCAGTTGCGCCGTAATTTTGCCGATTCCGAGACATTGGTCGTCCCTGAAATATTCTGGGATTACTGCTCCACCAATGTCATTGTCATGGAAAGGATGTACGGTATTCCCATTTCCCGGATCGACCGCCTGAGGGACGCCGGGTTCGATCTGAAAAAACTGGCGAATAACGGCGTCGAGATATTTTTGACGCAGGTTTTCCGGGATGCTTTTTTTCATGCCGATATGCATCCGGGCAATATCCTCATTTCGACGGAGCCGTCCACGTATGGCAAGTATGTTGCGCTTGACCTCGGGATCGTCGGGATGCTGGACGATTTCGACAAGGAATATCTGTCCAAGAATTTTCTGGCTTTTTTCCGGCGGGATTACAAGATGGTTGCCGAAGCGAACATTGAATCCGGCTGGGCTCCCCCCGGAACCAGTGTCGTGGAACTGGAAGCGGCTGTCCGGGTATGTTGCGAGCCGATGATCGACCGTCCCCTGAAAGACTTTTCTTTCGGCCTGGTGTTGATGAGATTGTTCCAGACTTCGCGCCGGTTCAATATCGAGGTTCAGCCGCAACTCGTTTTGCTTCAGAAAACCATGCTGAATATCGAGGGGCTTGGACGGCAGCTCGATCCCGATCTGGATCTATGGAAAACAGCCAAGCCTTTCCTTGAAGACTGGATGGATCGTCAGGTCGGCGTACGTGGCATGATCGACCGCTTCCAGCTTGAAGCGGTCAATTACGGGCAGATTCTTCCCCAGTTGCCGCGATTGCTTGCCGAGGCCCTGAAAAATGTTGCCAAATCCGACAACAGAAGCGAATTGCTCGACCAGCTGATTGTCGAACAAAAAAAAATCAACGGACGGCTGAACAGTTTCCTGTATTTTGCAGGTGGACTTCTGTTCGGAATCCTTCTTGTCAAAATCCTGTTCAACTGGCGATTTTTCCTCTAAATTTTCCAGCCGGTTTCTATTTGTCAAAATAAAACAACGGACACGATTTTCAGTGACTCTAAAACCTTGAAAACAGGCGAAATTTTTCGCATTAAATTTCTCATCTGACAGTATAATTTGCAGCGTTTTCAACGCGTCGTTCTTTTTATGCTTTCATATGAATACTCTCATCTGGTTCGTAGTCCTGTACTGGATCGTTTCCGTCGGTATCGGTATTTATGCGGCGCGTTATGTCAGGAACTCAAAAGACTTTGCCGTTGCGGGTCGCTCCTTGCCCATGTCCGTTGTGACAGCAATGGTGTTTGCCACCTGGTTCGGTTCTGAAGCAGTCCTTGGCATTCCTGCCACATTTGTTCAGAAAGGGTTTGTCGGGGTAATCGCCGATCCGTTCGGTTCTGCCATGTGCCTGATTATCGTCGGTCTCGTTTTTGCAAAACGTCTGTACCGGATGAACCTGATGACGATCAGCGACTATTATAAAAATCGTTACGGTCGTGCCGTCGAGATTATCGTTTCCCTTTGTATCGTGATTTCCTATCTCGGCTGGGTGGCGGCCCAGATCAAGGCATTGGGTCTGGTCTTCAATGTCGTTTCCGGTGGCGCCATTTCCATGAATGCAGGTATGATCATCGGTTCTGTCAGTGTGCTGGTTTACACGTTGATGGGGGGGATGTGGTCGGTTGCCATTACCGACTTCCTCCAGATGATCATCATTGTGATCGGTATTGTCTATATCAGCTGGGAAGTGTCCGGAATGGTGGGCGGTGCCGAGATGGTCGTGCGTCATGCCGCAGAAGCGGGCAAGTTGCGGATATGGCCCAAACCCGAATTGAGGGACATTCTCTGGTTCTTCGGGGCATGGGTAACATTGATGTTCGGCTCGATTCCACAACAGGACGTTTTCCAGCGTGTCGCTTCTTCCAGGAATGAAAATGTGGCAAGGAACGCGTCGGTTGTCGGGGGCATATTCTATCTTCTGTTCGCCCTGATCCCGATGTTCCTGTGTTATTCGGCCATGCTGATCGATCCGGTTCTGGTGGAAAGCCTGATCGACAAGGATTCACAGATGATCCTGCCGATGATGATCATGACCTATATGCCGGTTTTCGCGCAGGTCATGTTTTTCGGCGCCCTGCTGTCCGCTATCAAGAGTTGCGCAAGCGCTACCTTGCTGGCGCCGTCCGTCACTTTTTCCGAAAACGTCATGAAGGAAATCCTGCCGAATCTTTCCGACAAGCAGTCGCTTTTGATGATGCGTCTGGTCGTGCTGGTATTTGCGGTGATCGTGACGGTATTCGCCATGAATTCCAATTCAAGTATCTTCGAAATGGTGGAGGATGCCTATAAAATTACGCTGGTCGCCGCTTTCGTGCCGCTGGTAGCAGGCTTTTTCTGGAAATATGCAAACAGACATGGGGCGTTGACTTCCATGATTGCGGGACTGGTATCCTGGATCGGCATGGAAATTCTCTGTCCGGACTGGACGATGCCTCCACAACTGGTGGGGCTTGTCATGAGCGTGATCGGAATGTTTGCCGGTTCACTGGTGTCTCTTAAATTGCGCAAAGGAACTGAAGCCCGGAATGTAACGGTGTAATTCTTTTTAAAAAGAACTATAATTTCAGGATTTCGGGAGTTTTTGGAGTTAAAAATGCCAATTTATGCTTATCGTTGTGATGATTGCGGTTTTTCCAAGGATGTACTGCAAAAATTGTCTGATCAGCCGCTTACGGTTTGTCCTTCCTGCGGTAAAGAGAGCTTCAAGAAACAATTGACCTGCGCATCGTTTCAGCTGAAAGGATCCGGCTGGTATGAAACCGACTTCAAGAATAGCGGTAGCGGTCATTCCGACGCAGGCTCGTCAGCTTGCAGTTGTTGTCCCATGAGCAATCCGGACACAGGTTCTTGCGGTTGATTTGTTGCCGGCCGGTTTTTACCGGGCCTGCTTTCTGATGTCAGAATTATATGAAGGGCATTCCGTTTTCCGGCATTGCCCTGAAGTTGAAACCTTATTGATAAAAAGTTGATATTTATGTCCATGCGAACAAATTATTGTGGCCTCACTACCGAGAAGATGCTCGGTCAGACTGTAACACTATGCGGCTGGGTACACCGGCGCCGCGATCATGGCGGGATCATATTTATCGACTTGAGAGACCGTGAAGGTCTGGTTCAGGTTGTCTGCGATCCTGACAGACCGGATGTGTTCAGTGTGGCTGAATCGGTTCGTAACGAATTCTGTCTTCAGGTGACCGGCATCGTTCGCGAACGGCCACAGGGCACGGTCAATGAAAATCTGACCTCGGGCCGTATCGAAGTCTTCTGTGAAGAACTGGAGGTACTGAATCCGTCGGTTACGCCTCCGTTCCAGCTGGACGATGAACACCTTTCCGAAACGACCCGCCTGACGCACCGCGTTCTGGATCTGCGCCGTCCTCAAATGCAGAACAATTTGCGTTTGCGTTACAAGGTCGCCATGGAAACGCGCAAATATCTGGATGAAAACGGCTTTATCGATATCGAAACACCGATGCTGACAAAATCGACACCGGAAGGTGCCCGTGATTATCTGGTTCCTTCACGCGTCAATCCGGGTGAGTTTTTCGCTTTGCCGCAATCGCCGCAGCTGTTCAAACAGTTGCTGATGGTTGCCGGTTTCGACCGTTATTACCAGATCACGAAATGTTTCCGCGATGAGGATTTGCGTGCTGACCGACAGCCGGAATTTACCCAGATCGACTGCGAAATGTCGTTTGTCGAAGAACAGGAAATCCGCGATCTGTTCGAAAACATGATTCGTGGCATCTTCAGGAAAACGATGGACGTCGACCTGCCGAATCCGTTCCCGGTCATGACGCATGAAGTGGCGATGGCCAAATACGGTTCCGACAAGCCTGACTTGCGTGTCAAACTGGAATTCACCGAGCTGACGGACGTCATGAAAGACGTACCGTTCAAGGTATTTTCCAATGCTGCCAACATGGCTGGCGGCCGCGTTGTCGCCCTGCTTGTTCCGGGCGGTTCCGCTGAAGGTTCCGGCATGCCGCGCTCGGAAATCGATTCCTATACCCAGTTCGTCGGTATTTACGGCGCCAAGGGTCTGGCCTATATCCGTGTCAACGACATCGAGAAAGGTGCTGCTGGCCTGCAATCGCCAATCGTCAAGAATCTGACGGACGAATCCATCAAACAGATCCTTGAACGCACCGGTGCCAAAAATGGCGACCTGATTTTCTTCGGCGCCGACAAGGCACGGGTCGTCAACGATGCCATGGGTGCCTTGAGAAACAAAATCGGCTATTCCGAATTCGGTCATGCCAACGGCCTGTTCGAGGATACATGGTCACCACTGTGGGTGATTGATTTCCCGATGTTCGAATACAGTGAAAGCGACAATCGCTGGACTGCCTGCCATCATCCGTTCACGTCGCCGAAAGACGGTCATGAAGACTACCTCGAAAGCGATCCGGGCCGTTGCCGTGCCAAGGCTTACGACATGGTCTTGAATGGCTGGGAACTGGGGGGAGGCTCGATCCGTATTCACAAGGAAGAAGTCCAGAACAAGGTATTCCGTGCCCTGAAGATCAGCGATACCGAAGCGAAGGAAAAATTCGGCTTCCTGCTGGATGCACTCCAGTACGGTGCCCCTCCACATGGTGGCCTGGCTTTCGGTCTGGATCGTCTGGTTACCCTGATGACGCGTTCCGATTCCATCCGCGATGTGATTGCGTTCCCGAAAACACAGCGTGCGCAATGCCTGTTGACGCACGCGCCGTCTGAAGTCGGTGAAAAACAGCTTCAGGAATTGCATATCCGTTTGAGAAAAATAGAAACCACTCAACCAGCCTGAGAGGAAAGGGAGCTTGAACGCTCCCTTCTTTTATTTTGAATGTGAGCTACAAAATTCCACAATCGGTTCTGGTCGTCATTTACACGAAAGAACTGGATGTTTTGTTAATCGAACGAGCCGATCGTCCGGGGTTCTGGCAATCGGTGACAGGTTCGAGGGATTCGCTGTCGGAACCGCTTGAACAGACGGCGGTCAGGGAAGTGTTTGAAGAAACCGGCATCAAAATTGTCCGGTCAGTTCGAAACGTAACGGACCATGAAGTGTCCCTTGATTGTCTCGAAGACTGGAAGATTGACAATGTATTTGAAATTTTTTCGGTCTGGAGGCATCGTTTCGCGCCGGGAGTCACCGAAAATACCGAACACGTCTTCGGATTGCAGGTTCCTGAAAAATTCCCTGTTGTCCTGGCGCCAAGGGAACATTTGAACTCGATATGGTTACCATACAGGGAAGCGGCGGAAAAATGCTTTTCCCATACCAACAAAGATGCCATCTTGCGTTTGCCCGAGCATGTCAAGTGACGGGTTCAAAACCGGGTTGAAAGAAAATAAAAAAACCAGCCTGCGAGAAGGCTGGTTTTTTTATTCTGGAAGCGTCTTACTGGATTTTCGCTTCTTTCATCAGGCCCATTTCGTATTCCTGCCATTTTCTGTACTGCATGGAGGCTTTCAGTTTAGGCTTGATCTGTTCATAAGTCGGGATTTTCACTTTTTGTGAGTCGACTACCTTGATGATGTGATAACCGAATTCGGTTTGGACAGGGGTTTTGCTGACCTGGCCTTTTTTCAGCGATACCATCGCATCGGAAAATGGCTTGACGAGATCGCCGGCAGTGGCCCATCCCATGTCGCCGCCTCTGGCAGCGGAAGCCTTGTCGAGAGATTTTTCCTGCGCCAGTTTTTCAAAGCTGGAACCTTTGTTTAACTGTTTGATGATGTTCTCGGCACTAGCCTTGTCTTTGACCAGAATGTGTTTGACGTGATATTCCGTCTGGCCTTTCTGCATTTTGACAAGACGGTCGTATTCGGCCCTGACTTCATTGTCGCTGACAGGATTCTTCCTGACATAGTCGTTTCTCAACGCATCGATCAGGATGGAACGTCTTGCCATTTCCATCTGTTTTTTGACGTCGTCGGACGATGACAGGTTCTGTTTTTCAGCCTCCTGCAACAATACTTCGCCTACGATAAGCTGGGTTTTGATATTGTTTCTCAATTCAGGAGTGTCTTTTCCCCCCTGTTTGACGACTTCCCTGACTGCTTCATCAGAATAAGAAGAAGGGATGGCTTTGCCATTTACAACAGCCACGTTTTGAGCGAATGCAGCAAAGGAAACAAAAGAAAGCGACAAAGTGCCTAAAACCAGTGCTTTTTTAATCATAAGAGTTCCTAGTAAAGTCAATACAGTGAGAAAATATAGAATGAAATTTCAAAACAATTTCATTTTGTTTCAAAAAATTACAAAAGTCCTGAACAGACAAATAATCTTTTAACTATACCTTTTTTTTCCTGAATATTGAAAAAAGATTGAAGAAGTGAAAATCTCTTGAATATTTTCCATTATTTAATTTTTTATCGTTTTATATAAAAAAATATTGGTTCGGTGAAATTTTTATCATGAATTACTGATTTTTTTGACATGTCTATTGTTGACCGATTCCGGAAATCGTTGTTGATATTGCTTATTGGTATTGCGTTGCCTTTCGCGCAAGCTGCCGATTCGCAGAAGGTTCTCCATTATGTATTTCCTTCGCCGGAGACAGGGTTCGACCCTGCCGTTGCCCATGACATGTATTCCGGTCAGGTGATCAGGTCGATATATGAGACCCTTTACGCATACGATTATCTGGCAAGGCCGGCAAAGCTGGTGCCATCAACAGCGGCATCCATGCCGGTAGTCAGCAATCATGGAAAAACCTATACGATTACACTGAAAAAGGGTATTTACTTTACAGACGATCCCGCCTTTGGTGGCAAAAAGCGGGAATTGACGGCTGCCGACTATATTTATTCGATCAAACGACTGATGGACCCGGGCGTGAGATCGACCTGGGGATGGCTGCTGGAAGGAAAAATCATCGGTCTGGATACACTGGCAAAACAGGCCGCAAAAACAGGACATTTAGACTATGCAAAACCAATTCGCGGGCTCGAACTGGTCGACCGTTATACGTTCAGAATTCATTTAAGCAAACCGGACTATAACCTGACTCATGTACTGGCGCATTATCCGACAAGCGCCGTCGCACACGAAATTGTCGACAGATATACAGACGGTAATGGACAGATTATGGAGCATCCGGTGGGAACCGGCCCTTATGTCCTAGCCGGGTGGCAGCGTGGGTCGAAGATGATTCTGGATGCCAACCCGGGATACAGGGGGTTTATCTGGGATTTCAGGGCAGGAAGCGATCCGGAAGACAGGCGGATCGTCGAAGAGATGAAGGGAAAGCGGATGCCGCAGATCGGACGTGTCGAAATTGCCGTCATCCCTGAAGACCAGTCGAGATGGCTGGCTTTTGGAAACCGGGAAATCGATTTGTTCAATCTGGATGGTCCTCTGGCTCCGAGAGCGCTTGAAAAAGGCCATTTGAGGCCGGAACTGGCATCGAAAGGTGTCCGCCTGTCACGGATTATCGAACCGGAACTTTCCCAGTTCTATTTCAATATGCAAAATCCGGTCGTCGGCGGCTTGTCGAAAGAAAAAATAGCTTTGAGGCGTGCCATTGCCATGGCGCATAACGTGAAAGAAGAAATCAATGTCGTCTGGAACGGGGAAGCTATTCCACTGGAGTATCCCATACCCCCCGGTATTGTCGGCCATGACGCCAAATACAAAAGCAGCGTCCGTTATGAACCGAAAGTCGCGAATGCCTTGCTGGACAAGTTCGGTTACAAAAAAGGAGCGGATGGCTACAGGCGAATGCCGAACGGGAAACCTCTGGTGATCGTTTTCTCGGCCCGTGCGGATTCCACCGGGCAGCAACAGCTGGAGATGTGGAAAAAAACGTTCGATACGCTCGGCATCAAAATGCAAAGCGACAAGCGGCTTTTCCCCGATTTGCTCAAAGCCGAAAAGCAGTGTCGCCTGATGATGCGGACGAGCCCCTGGATTGCGGATTATCCTGATGGCAGCAATTTCATGCAATTGTTTTACGGCCCACACACAGGACAAAGCAACAACGGTTGCGCCAGAATTCCACAGTATGACCGGCTTTACGAAAAGTCTGTGGCACTCCCGGACGGTCGTGAAAGAGATCTTCTTTATCACAAGATGACGCGAATTCTGGAAGTCTATGCACCGACCCGTATCGGTTATGCCCGTTACCGGAATATGCTTGTGCAACCGTACGTGATCGGTTACAAGAAGCACCCAGTCATGCATAATGAATGGATATATATCGATATCGACAATGACAAAAGGTGAGTTTGCCGTTATAACGGTCTATTATTGCCTCTTCGAACCTGATAAGTTTTAGAACCATGAAGAATAAAGCTCCTGTTTTCAAGTCTCTTGTCTGTGCCCTGTCACTGGCTCTGACTGTTTCCATTCCCGCTCTGGCTGCCTCGGATCGTCCTGTTCTGCCGTTGCCTTCGGCCGATGAAATCGGGCCACGCTGTCAACAGGGTTTGAGCGATCTGGGCCAACAGATCTCGGCTCTGGAAAAAATACAGCCGCAATCCGAAACCGGTGCAGCCGAATTCCTGAAGGGATGGAACCGTCTCCAGATTGAACTGGAAAACCTGCATGGGCCGATGGCGCTGTTAAGTCAGGTGTCACCGGACGCCAATGTCCGGAAAAATGCCGATGCCTGTTCCATGAATGTGCAGCGTTTCATTACCGATCTGTTCCAGAACGAAAAGCTTTACAGGAACATGCGCATCATGCGGGTGAACGATGACGAAGAACGGAAATTGCGTCAGGACATCGTCAGTGCCTACGAGGATGCCGGTGTTTCGCTGACGACGGAGAAACGTAACCGTGTGAAACAGATACTGGCAAGATTGGCCGAAATCGATCAGGAATTTTCGCGCAACATCCGGGACAACAAGACCAAACTGGTTTTTACCCCCGAAGAGATGCAGGGCATGTCGAAAGAATACCTTGCCAATATCCAGCGTGACGGCCAGGGCAATTATCTGTTGGGTTTTTCCTATCCTGAATACATTCCTTTCATGCAGTATGCGGATAATGACAAGGCGCGGGAACGGTATCGGTTTGCGTTTATCAATCGTGGAACATCTGCCAACATCCAGCTCTTGCAGGAAGCCGTCAATCTGAGACATGAAATGGCCATGCTGTCCGGCTATCGCAGTTATGCCGATTTTGCTCTGCGCAGGCGTATGGCGAAAAAGCCGGGACCGGTCAACAAGTTTCTGGATAATGTAGAGAGCATCGTCGTACCTGCCGAGAAAAAAGAACTGGATGAGTTGCGGGCATTCAAGGCACAGCAGCGCGGAATTCTCTTTTCGGAATCGGAAATCAAACACTGGGATACCAATTACTGGCAGCAAAGAGTCAAGGAATCCCGTTACAACATTGACCAGAATGCCTTGCGCCAGTATTTCCCGACGCATGCTTCGATGGACTGGGTTATGGGATTGTCCAGCAAGCTGTACGGCATTGAATTCAAAAAAGCCGACGTTCCGGTCTGGCATTCGGATGTCGTTTATTACGATGTGATCGACAAGGCTTCCGGCAAACAGATCGGCGGCATTTATCTTGATATTTTCCCGCGTGACGGCAAGTACGGACACGCGGCGGCTTTCCCGGTTCAGGGATCGAGCACGACGGAAAACCGTCAGCCGATTTCGGTTCTGGTGACCAATTTCAACCGGATTGGACTGGATCTGGACGAACTTGAAACGATGTTGCATGAATTCGGACATGTCCTGCATGGTGTCTTGTCCAATACGCGCTTCGTCGATCAGTCTGGCACCAGTGTGGAAAGGGACTTTGTCGAGGCGCCATCCCAGATGTACGAAGAATGGGCACACAATTACGACGCGCTTTCCACCCTGCCTGCGTATTGCACAAACGCTTGCCCGGCAGTTGACCGGGATATGTTGAAGCGCCTGAATGAATCCCGCAAGTTCGGGCAGGGCATTCTGTATTCCCGTCAGGTCCTTTACGCCAAATACGACATGGCGCTCCACAGCGACAAGCCGGGCGACGTCATGAAGACATGGATGGAGATGGAAGGCGATACGGTTCAGGGCTACGATCCCGGTACGCAGTTCCCTGGGCAGTTCGGTCATGTCGTCGGTGGCTACTCGGCCGGATATTACGGTTATCTCTGGTCGAAAGTTCTGGCGCTCGATATGCTTTCCCGTTTCAATGGAAAACTGATGGACCCGCAGGTCGGACAGTTTTACAGGAAGACGATTCTGGAAAAAGGCAGCGAATTGCCTGCCGACAGGATGGTCAGGTATTTCCTGGGACGCTCACCCGACAGTACCGCTTTTTATGAGGACATCAGTGGCAATGCACCGGGCAAGAAGTAACATGGCACGGCCGTGATGCAAAAAACGGCCGCGTTATTTCGTGAAGGACGCATATTCGCTGAACAGGACTGCCGAAAAACATGTTTTCCTATCTGATTCGACGCCTCTGGCAGATGATACCGACCATTCTGGGTGTCCTGCTTCTGGTTTTCTTTCTGTTTAACTGGGTCGGCGGCGATCCTGCCTATGTGTTGGCAGGGAAAATTTCCAGTCCGGAACAGATTGTCAATATCCGGCGACAACTGGGCATTGACGAGCCTGTGTATGTGCAGCTGTGGATATTTCTGAAACAGACAATCTGTTTCGACTTCGGCAATAGCTGGAGCACCGGTGAATCGGTTTCGGGCATTCTGCTCTCAAGGCTTGGACCTTCGCTGACGCTCCTGATTCCACTGACCATTCTTGAAACCGGACTTGCCATCGCGCTGGGATTGGCCGTTGCCTATGTACGCGGCTCACTTACCGACAGGATGATTATGATTGTCTGTACGGTCGGCATGTCGGTCAGTATTCTCGTTTACATTATCGTATTCCAGTATCTGCTCGCCTATAAACTGGGATGGTTCCCTGTGCAGGGATGGGGGGACAACTGGGTTCAGGATTTGTTCAGGTATTCATCCCTTCCGATCCTGATTCTGCTTGTCGTCAGCATTGCCCCCAATTTGCGCCTGTACAGGACGTTCATGCTGGACGAAATCGGTCAGGATTATGTCCGGACGGCACGAGCCAAGGGACTCACCGAAAAGCGGATTCTGTGGGTTCATGTCTTGCGCAATGCGACGATTCCCATCATCACCTATGTGATGTCGAATTTGCCGTCTTTATTGATCGGAGCTTTTCTGGTCGAGCGTTTCTTTTCGATACCGGGTATCGGCCGCGAAATCATTCTGGCAGTCGAACGGAGCGACTTCCCGGTAATCAAGGCGATTACCGTTTATGTTGCGATAGCGACGATGTTCTTCAACCTGCTGGCGGATCTGCTGTACCAGAAGATCGATCCGCGTGTCCGTCTGCGGTGAATGTCATGGCGAACCACCCGATTTCATCTGAAGGATTGTGGGCGTTGACATGGAAGCGTCTGAAGGCAGACCGGCCTGCCATGTTTTCGATGGGTATTGTCGTGCTTTTTCTGGGATTGCTCGTTTTCTCCGCATCCGGTTTTGTCGCATCCGACTGGTCGAAAGAAGTAGGCGTTCACTATGCACCTCCTGATTTTATCGGCGAGCAATCCGGTTATACCGCTGATGAACCGGCTGAACCGGATGCCGTACCTGTGCGTGAAGTGCCGCCGGAAAATCCGGTCGATCCGTTGAAAGATATTATCCGTGATCTGAGAAAAGAAGTTTCAACAGGGCAATTTTCAACAGAAACCTATGGCATTGAAGACCCTTTGAAAACGGAAATGGAAGAAATCAGGAGCCAGCAAAGCCTGGAAGAAACAGCGGTATCCGACGATTCAGGACGCTTGAAAACTCTCCCGTTCGGCGCAGACAAGTGGGGGCACGACATCATCAAGAAAACGGTCAAGGGATCGGAAACATCCATTCTGGTCGGCCTGATTGCCGCTTTCGTTGCGACGTTGCTGGGTACTTTTCTTGGGGCATTTGCCGGGTATTTCGGTGGCTGGACAGATGATTTCCTCAACTGGTTTTATAACGTGTTCACGTCCATTCCCTATCTTCTCCTGATTCTCGCGGTGGCTGCCGTCCTTCAAAGCAAGGGAGTGCTCACTATTATCCTGATCCTCGGCCTGACTGGCTGGACGGGTGTGTTCCGGCTGGTCCGGGCGGAATACATCAAACACAAGGAACGTGAATATGTTCTGGCGGCAAACACGATAGGTGCGTCCAGCTGGCGCAGGATGTTCGTGCATATTTTTCCAAACGTCAGCCATATATCGCTTGTCCAGATGTCGATATTGTCCGTCGGTTTCATCAAATCGGAAGTCATTCTGAGCTTTCTGGGGTTCGGTGTTCCGGTCGGGGTCGTATCATGGGGAAGCATGCTGAATGAAGCCCAGAACGAGCTTATTCTCGGCAAATGGTGGCAACTGGTTGCCGTGACCGTATCAATGGCGATTCTGGTAACGGCGCTGTCATTGTTTACCGACGGATTGCGGGATGCGCTTGATCCTAAACTGAAACAGGGGGATTCATGACTATGCCTGAATCTGACATTCTCCTGCGTGTCGACAACCTGCGCGTATCGTTCAGAGTCGACAAGAACACGGTATTTGAAGCGGTCAAGGGCATTTCTTTCGATGTCCCCCTTAACAGGACGGTAGCGCTGGTCGGTGAATCCGGCAGCGGGAAATCGGTGAGTGCACTGGCGGTCATGGGCTTGCTGCCGGAAAGCAATACGATTATCGATCCGTCGTCAAAAGTCCTGTTTGAAGGAAACAGTCTTTTCGGGATGACTGCCCGGCAAAGAAGGCAATTGTGCGGCTCGAAAATATCGATGGTATTTCAGGAACCGATGTCATCCTTGAATCCGGTTTTTACCGTCGGTTACCAGATTGCGGAAGTGCTTCGTTTCCACAAGGGGATGACAGGAAGGCAGGCACGTGAACGTACCATCGAATTGCTGGATGAAGTCGGCATACCCGATCCATCGACCAAAGTGGACGCGTACCCGCATGAGTTGTCCGGTGGTCAGCAGCAGAGAGTCATGATTGCGATGGCAATCGCGTGTGAACCCCATTTACTGATTGCCGATGAACCGACGACAGCGCTGGACGTAACCATTCAGCGACAGATTATCGAACTGATCCAGTCCCTGCAACAACGGCACCACATGTCGGTTCTGTTCATCACTCATGATTTGCAACTGGTATCGGAAATAGCCGATGAAGTGATTGTCATGCGCTATGGCGATGTGAAGGAGCAGGCGAGCGCAAGCGACGTTTTCGTTCATCCATCCCATCCTTATACCAAAGCCCTGTTGTTGTGCCGTCCGCCCATAAACGAAAGGCCTTTTCATTTGCCGGTTATCGATGACGTCATGCAGGCGGACGGAAAACCTCATGAAGATGTTCCACAAAGAATCAAAGGGTATTTGAAGAACGATGAACCCGTACTGGATGTCCGGCATTTGAGCAAGAATTTCGAAATCCGGTCCGGCTTTTTCAGGAAGAAACTGTTCCCGGCAGTCAAAGACGTTTCTTTTGTTTTGCCACGCAAGAAAACATTGGGCATTGTCGGCGAATCGGGTTCGGGAAAAACGACGCTGGGGCTGACGCTGATGAGGCTGCATTCGGCAAGTACGGGACAGGTTTTCTTCGATGGCCATGACATCCTTTCCATGACGGAGAAGGAATTTCTGCCATACAAGCGCCGTATCCAGATTATTTTCCAGAATCCATATGCATCGCTGAATCCCCGTTTTACAGTCGGACAGATTCTGATGGAGCCGCTTGCCATTCATCGTATCGGCGTTTCTTCTTCAGAACGCAAGGAAATGGCGTTCGACTGGCTGAAAAAAGTCGGTTTGCCTCCTGAAGCGTTTTATCGTTATCCCCATGAGTTTTCGGGAGGGCAGCGCCAGCGTATCGCCATTGCCCGCTGTCTGACCATGCAGCCTGAAGTGCTGGTTTGCGATGAATCGGTTTCCGCACTCGACGTTTCCGTTCAGGCACAGATTCTGAATCTCTTGCAGGATCTGCAAGACGAATTCGGCCTTTCCTATCTCTTTATCTCGCATGATCTGTCCGTGGTGAAATACATGGCCGATCAGGTCATGGTCATGCGACATGGGGAAGTCGTCGAAATGGCCGATTCGGACGAAATATACCGTAACCCGCGCCATCCTTATACTCAGACGCTTCTGGCGGCCATTCCGAAAGACAAATACGGTTCACTGACCGGTTGATGCAGATTCGTCCCTGGCCAGATACAGGGTTCTCGTAGGAAAGGCAAACTCGATCTTTTCGTCGGCGAAATGTTCGATCAACGACAAATTGACTTCCTGCTGGGCATCCATGGCGATACTGTAATCCGAGCTTTTGACGTAATAGGCGATTTCATAATTCAGGCTGGACTGGCCGATATTGTTGAAGTGAACCCGGTCAAGCCGTGTCGTCGGAATCCCGCTGAAAATGTCCTCAACGATCCGGTTGATGCGATGCAACTTTTCAGGTGGTGTGTCGAATGTGACCCCAATGGAAAAAACCATGCGCCTTTCCTGCATTTTCTTGAAGTTGTGAATCCGGCTTTTCAGCAGGTCGGCATTGGAAATAATCAGTTCTTCACCCGAAATGCTGGTCAGCCGGGTGGTTTTCAGTCCGACATACTTGACGGTACCGTTCAGGTCGTCGATGACGATTGAATCGCCGACTTCGAATGGTTTGTCTATCGCGATGGAAAGTGAGGCGAACAGATCACCGAGAATGTTCTGGACAGCCAGCGCGACGGCGATACCGCCGATACCCAGACTGGCGATCAATGCCGTTATGTTGATGCCGAGATTGCTGAGTATCAGAAGCAGTGCAATTGTCCAGATGACGAGTTTGGTGGCAAACCCGATAATATGCATGTTCATTACCTGATGTCGCGTCCCTTTTCCGAATTCGGGGGATGCCTTGTAAGCCAGCCAGGATGACGTTGCCTTGCTGATCCACAAACCGCACTGGAAGAGGAATACGACGGCCGCCAGATGGGCGTTGACCGTGTTGACTTCGTCCGGAAGATCGAGAATGTAAACGCCGCACAGAAGTGAAAAAACGAAAATCGTTATGACACTCGTGGACTTGACGGTTTCGGCAAGGATGTCGTCCCAGTGCGTCGTGGTTGTGCTGGCTTTTTTGAACAATCTTGCGCTGACATACTGTTTTGTTGAGTACAGAACGAGAAACAGTGCCAGAATGACCAGCCCGGCGGCCAGCAGATGTTCCCAGGAGTTGCTGAAATAGATGATTTTCAAATGTCTCATAACGTTTGGGTGTCAGTTTTTTATGCGATAGTTGTAATAATCACTTTTTATAAAACCGACAGTCTGATATATATTCAGATTCTTCGATTTTCAGGTTCCTGTTTCGGTTCTTATGGCTCTTTCCGTATCGATTTTCAAAACGAATGTCCAGCTGTCCGATATGGACAGGCAGCATTACGCGACTTATTCCCTCACAATGGCACGGCATCCTTCGGAGACTGATGAGCGAATGATGGCGCGCCTGATCGCCTTCATGCGTTATGCCGATGAGCGACTTGTCTTCACGAAAGGGCTGTCAGAAGCGGAAGAACCCGATTTATGGATAAAGGATCTGACCGGACAGACGGATTTATGGATTGAAGTGGGTGCTCCGACCGTCAGGCGTATTGTGTCAAAAAGCAGGCAGGCCAGGAAAATCGTCGTCTTCGGATATGGTCGCAATGCCGGCTTGTGGTGGAAAAAGAGCAAGGCGGATCTGGAAAAAATCCCGAATCTTGAAGTTGTGGTTTTGCCGGCTGAAATGACGGAAGCCATTTCACGGCAGGTCGAAAGGTCAATGGAATGGCAGTGTCTGATACAGGACAGCCAGATGAGCCTGATCGGAAAAAACGGAAATTTCGAACTGGATATACAGGCGTGTACACGACAGGCCATTGAATGAAGCAATCCCTGCCTTTCTGAAAGCAGGGATTGCCGTTAAAACCGGATCAGGCCAGCAATTTGGTCAACCAGGCGGAAAGGTCCTGTACTTCAGGCAACGACATCGTATGACCCATGTTATAGGCGTTCCAGTCGACCTTGTAACCGAGTGATTCCAGCAATTTCAAAGTGTCTTCGGCGCGTGAGAACGGCACGACTTCATCCTGCGTGCCATGAGCCAGGAATACAGGGGTGTTCTGGTTGGCCGGATTCCTGTCGTCAGGGAAGGAATACATGAGTGGCATGTAACCGGACAGGCCGATGATGCCCGCCAGTTTTTCCGGATAGCACAAGCCGGTGTAAAGGGCCATCGCGCATCCCTGTGAAAAGCCCGCCAGAAAAATTTTGCCGGCGGGTACGCCTCTTCTTTTTTCCTGCTCGATCAGGGTGATAATCTGGTCGCGGGACTGGATGATGCCTTCGGAATCTTCCATGTCAGAATCTTCAAATCCGGCGTAAATATCAAACCACGCACGCATGAAATAGCCACCGTTAGCCGTGATGTTACGTTCCGGAGCATGTGGAAAGATGAAGCGGATAGGGGGGCAACCGGAGAGGTCGAATTCTTTTACCAGCGGAACGAAACTGGAACCGTGGTCTCCCAGACCATGCATCCAGATGACGGAGACTTGCGGATCGGGTCCGGTATCGGCCTGGCTGTATTGCAAAAATGTGCTCATTGTTTTTCTCGTCGGTTAATGGGTTGTTAAAAGGTGATTAGTTGAGCCGGTAATGGATCAGTCAGTACAACTGTTTTACTGTACGTCCTTTTTGGGACGCCATGCCTTGCAAACGGCTTCATTCGTTTCGATGTATGGGCCTCCGATCAGGTCGATACAATAGGGAACGGCGGTAAAAATTCCCGGAACGGTGATATTTCCGTCCTTGTCGCGAACGCCTTCCAGAGTCTGTCTGATGGCAGCCGGTTGCCCGGGAAGGTTCAGGATGAGAGAGGCATGTTCGGGCCGTTCACAGATAACGGCAACCTGACGCGACAAAATGGCGGTTGGAACGAAATGTAGGCTTATTTGACGCATTTGTTCGCCAAAGCCTGGCATTTCCCTTGTGCCCACCGCCAGCGTCGCATCCGGTGTCCGGTCGCGTCTGGCGGGGCCGGTGCCTCCGGTCGTCAGAATAAGCGAACAACGGTCTTCATCGACCAGTTCGTGCAGGGTTTTCTCGATCTGTTCATATTCGTCGGCAATCAAACGCTTTTCCAGCCAGATGCGGGATTTGATGGCAGATGAAAGCCATGCTTCCAGTGCAGGAATGCCCAGATCGGGATAGGTCCCTTCATAGGCGCGATCCGAAACGGAAACCAGTCCGATCGAAATGTCTTCAGGATTTTTCTTCATCAGCTTCCTCACTTTCATCAATTTCATCACTATTCTGATTCGAAATGGCTGGAGGTGACATGAGTTGCTTCAATTGTCGGTAAATTTCCCGGTACGATTTCGGCGGTTTGTTTTCGGCCGCTTCTTTTTTTGCGTTTCTGATCAGTGTGCGCAGTTGCTGGATATTGGCAGCGGGATACTGTTGCACGAATTCAGTCAGTGCCGAACCGTCAGACAACAGTTTTTCGCGCTGCTTTTCGATGGCATGCATCAAAACGGTATCTGCTTTCAACAGGCCTTTCCAGCTGTCGAGAGTATTATTGATCTGTGCAACCGCATCCTGATCCAGAGAGCGCATGATTTTACCGACATATTGCAATTGTCTTCTTCTGCCTTCGTGGTGCCTGATTTGCTGGCATTCCTTGATGGCGTCGCGCAGTTTGTCCGGCATGGGAACGCGCTTTAACCGGTCGGCTGATTCATTGACCAGTTGTTCGCCAAGTTTTTGCAAGGCAGTCATTTCACGTTTCAGTTGCGATTTGGAGGGACGGTCGTATTCTTCTTCCAGATCGCTGGAACGGAAACCGCAGGAACCTCTGTTTGAATTTGGCATAATCGTACTTCTGTGTAAGGTCATTAACTCGTTTCTTATTGGCTGCTATCATAACAGCCTTAACAGAACCTTGAAAAAGATAATCTCATGAACGATTCCGATTTTGTGTCTAGCGACGATCAGTTGAAACAAATTGCTGAAGACGTACTGAAATATGCACGGAGCAAAGGAGCGTCAGGCGCTGCCGTGGGCATCAGTGAAGGCAGTGGCCTGTCTGTCAGTGTGCACAAGGGGGAAATCGAGACGATTGAGAAAAATCAGGACAAGGGGATCGAAGTCACGGTTTTTGTCGGAAAAAAACGCGGCAATGCGACAACATCCGATTTTTCGAAAGAATCCCTGAGACAGACTGTCGATGCGGCTTACAATATCGCGACGTTTACATCGGAAGACGAGGCAGCGGGTTTGCCAGATGCCGACATGCTTGAACGGCATCCCCGTGATCTTCAACTCTATTACCGCTGGCCGCTCAATGCCGAAGAAGCCGTTGAAATAGCGAAACGCTGTGAAGCGGCGGCTTTTGAAACCGACAAAAGGATATCCAATACGGAAGGTGCCAGCGTCAATGTCAGTCATTCGCATTTCATTTCGGCTAACAGTGAAGGGTTTATTGGGGGATATCCCTATTCAAGCCATTCATTCTCCGTCGCGCCGATTGCAGGTTCCGGCGGTAATATGCAACGGGATTACTGGTACACTTCTTCCAGAAATCCGGCTGAACTCAAGTCACCCGAAGAAGTCGGGCGTTATGCCGCCGAGCGTGCGCTTGCGCGCCTGAATGCCAGATCGGTCGGAACACGGAAATGTCCGGTTCTCTTCGAGGCGCCGCTTGCCATCGGCCTGCTGAATTCGTTCGTTTATGGGGTTTCCGGCGGTGCATTGTACCGGAAAAGCAGTTTCCTGCTGGATTCGATGGATAAACCGGTTTTCCCGGATCATATCGGTTTGCTGGAAGATCCCCATATCATCGGCGCGAGCGGGTCGGCTCCTTTCGACGATGAAGGCGTCAGAACAAGCCGCCGCCAGATTGTCGAGGATGGCATTGTGAGAGGTTATTTCCTTTCTTCCTATTCCGCACGCAAGCTGGGCATGAAAACGACGGGAAATGCAGGAGGTTCGCATAACCTGATCCTGAGTTCGAAACTGACGGAAGAAACGGATGATTTTGCGGCGATGCTGAAAAAGATGGGGACGGGGCTTGTCGTGACTGATCTGATGGGACAGGGGATCAATTACGTGACGGGCGATTATTCCAGAGGCGCGTCCGGATTCTGGGTTGAAAACGGCGTCATCCAGTATCCGGTCGAGGAAATCACGATTGCCGGAAATCTGAAAGAAATGTTCAGACGGATTGTCGCGATTGGCGCGGATACTCAGATACGTGGAGGCAAGAAATCCGGATCGATACTGATCGGGGAAATGACCGTTGCGGGTGTCTGATAATCAACTATTCAGACTGGTTTTGTGAACTTGTCCAGCTTTTGTCGCCAGAAGTCGATGTCGATATGACTGGATGTTTGGAACGGTGATTTTTCCCAGACAACGACTCGACGGATGCCGTGAAGCGCGTTGACAGCCCAGACTTCAAAGCCATTCAAGTCGTCAGGTTTTCGAAAACGATGGGCAAAGGGAATGTTCTCCTCTTCCGCGATAAAACGGAGCAGCTGGCTGGTCACGCCCGGCAGTACGCGTCGTGACGGTGAGGTCGTACATAACGTTGATCCTTCCCACCAGAAAATGCTCGTCGTGAGTCCTTCAAGCAAAAATCCCGTGGAGGTGCTCAGGATGGCATCATCCGCGCCCTGCCCCATGATTTTCTTCCTTGCCGATATCAAATTCGCCAGATCGGGCCCTTTGTGCCGGGGCAATTTTCTGAAATCCCTGCTTTCATAATCAATCAGCCGGATCGTTGAGTGAATGGCTGGTGCAGGCCGGAGACGGATCTGGAAAACAGGGCAGCATAAATTTCCGGCCAGTTCAATACGTGGAAACCACGAGCCGGTTTTCGGCAGTTTACCAATGGCGGCATTCCAGAACTCATTCAGGATATCCGGACTGGTTCCGGCCAGTTCGATGCAACTTGAAAAGAAACGGTGCCGATGCAAATGCAAGGCACGGACACAGCCATCCTTAACCAGCCACGAATCGGCTACCAGCAGTTTCTCTGCTGGTTCATTCGTAGAGGACAGCCTTTTTTTTATATTAAACTGATAAACAGTTTCGGCATGAGACACGATTGCCTTCTCCTAATATCCGGAAAAATCGGTATTGAAGAGATCGAGAAACGCTTTTGCTTTTACCCGGATTTCCTCGAATTCCTCTTCCGGATCGGAGAGTGCGGTAATCGCTCCCCCGATACCGAACGATAACTCACCTTGAGACATGATCAGAGTCCGGATGACGATGCTTAAGTCAACGGCACCAGAAAGGGAAAAATAGCCGATGGCTCCGGAATAAATGCCGCGTGCGCCCTCTTCCAGAACATCGAGAATCTGCATGGTCCGGAGTTTCGGCGCTCCCGTCATCGAACCGCCGGGGAATGCGTCCTGGATGCATTGGCACGGGGAAGCGTTTTCCCGGATTGTCGACCGGATGGTGCTGACCATCTGGTGAACGGTTTGATACGATTCGATGGCGAACAGTTTCGGGACTTCGACACTGTCCAATTCAGCTGTTTTTCCAAGATCGTGCCGTACCAGATCGACGATCATCAGGTTTTCCGCATTCTCTTTTTCACTCGCAACCAGTTCTTCGTAAAGTTTTTTGTCTTCAAGCGGATCATTCGAACGGCCCCTGGTTCCCTTGATCGGTTTGGACTCGGCAATCCGGTTATCTGAAATGGCAAGGAAACGTTCGGGAGAACAGCTCAGTATGCAAATATCTTTCAGTTGCAGATAAGCGCTGTAAGGCGCTGGATTGGAGTGTCGAAGCATACGGTAAACTGTCCAGGGATCGGCCCCGGATCGGGCCGTTGCCATATTTGTCAGGCAGACTTCGTAGGTTTCGCCCTGCCGGATATATTCCTGGCTTTTTTTGATGAGTTCGATGTATTTTTTTTTGTCGTGCCGAAGAATGAATGGCGTTTCAAGGGAAAGCGATTCGGGGAAATTTGCAGGTTCGTTCTGATGGGGACGGAGGATATCTGAAAGAAATATGGATGTATCATCAATCCATTTTTTTGATTCAGCCTGATCATCAGTCCGGGCCAGCGCCAGCAGGTGAATCTGTTTTTCCTGATGGTCGATAACAATCCCGCGGTCGCAAAATACCATGACCGTATCAGGGTATGGGGACAGATGGATATTTCCAGCGCCACAATCCCCTTTCATTTCGTAACCGATGTAGCCAAGCCATCCGAGAGCGAATTCAAAAGGCATCTCCGGTAAATCAATTTCAAAACGACCCAAATCTTTTTCCAGCCAGTCGAAAAAATTGCCTTTCGTTTCCAGATGGCCATTTTTACCCGTGATATGGATGGAATGTGTATTCACATTCACGCAAACGGTACGTCCCAGAACGCCATCCGGTTTGCACAGGTAAGAAAAACGTCCCGAACCATAGTCCTGCCGGTTACTGTCAAGCCAGATAGCATATTCGGAATCTCTGAAACATCTTTCGAAAACCGTTTCGGAATCAGCATCCAGCGCCAGCTTTTTGTGTAAAAGAACCAGGTTTTCTTTCGCCTGTTTTTTTAATGTTTGTTTTTCAGCACGTTTCAGAAGAGTAAGCGGACTGACGGATATTTTATCGGTTTTGTTTCGCCGGCTTTCTGTCAGGTTTCTGAAATTTTCAAAGATTTGCAGCCCGTATTCCGTACAGATCGATTCAGGATGAAACTGGACTCCCCATTGGGGAAAGGTTTTGTGACGGATTCCCATGATAGTCCCATCTTCCGCTCGTGCCGTTACTTCCAGCGTGTCCGGAACGTCGTAAACCGCGAGAGAATGATAACGGATGACCGAAAAGGGGGATGGGATATTCCCGAAAATATCGCTGCTATTATGGGTGACGAGTGATTTCCGGCCGTGTCGAGCTTCCGTTGCCAGCCCGATCCGGCTGCCGTGAAACTGGCAAATACCCTGATGCCCGAGACAGATTCCGAGAACAGGAATATCTTTCTGCGCAATCACATCAGGACATATGCCGAAATCAGACCGTTTGTCCGGACGACCGGGCCCCGGTGAGATGACGATGTTGTCGAAATCGTAAACCATTTGCGGTTTCCAGTCCGGGTCGTCATTTTTTATCACTACCGGAGGACAGCCGTTGACGACTGCGATCAGATGATAAAGATTGTAGGTGAAAGAATCGTAATTATCGATCAGCAGAGTTCTAGTCACTTACGCCTCGGCCATTACATTATTTCTTTTCTTCAGGCCTGAACGTTCTGGACTGGTGCGGCCGGTTCGAACCGGCAACCATGTCGAAACGGAACAGGCGGCATTCAATCGGGCCATTATAAAACGGCGTTTTCCGCGCTTCTTTCAGGCGAAGCATTTTCGGGACGGCAAGGTCGGCTGTAAACAGGAAAACGGACCAGTTCGGGAACCGCTGTTTCAGCGTTGTTCCCAAAGCCTGATAGAACTGGCTGGCCAGCTCGTCGGCTTCAAGGTGGCGGTTGCCGCGCACGCCGATGCGCTCACCATAAGGCGGGTTCGTCAAAATGATGCCGGGTTTGTCGATCGGCATTTTGATTTCCTGTGCCTCGATCTGATGAAGCGGGATGTCGAAAGGGATGCCCGCTTCCTGCAGATTATGCCGGGTCATCGCCAGCATGTCGCCGGAAATGTCGCTCCCATATATCATCGGGTCGTCCGGTACCGGATTGATTCTGACGGCATCTTTCAGCGCTTTCCATTTTGCGGCATCGAAGTTGCCGAGTTTTTCAAATGAAAAAGCCCGTTTGTATCCCGGAGGAATCCCCATCATGATCTGGGCGGCTTCAATCAGGATGGTGCCTGAACCACACATCGGGTCGAGAAGAGGTATGCCCGGTTTCCAGCCCGATATTCTCAACAGGCCGGCTGCCAGATTTTCACGCAAGGGAGCATCGCCGGTTTCAAGACGCCAGCCGCGCTTGAAGAGCGCTTCACCGGAGGTATCCAGATAAAGGGTCGCATTATGGGCATCCAGAAATCCGGCAATCCGTATATCCGGCGCATGCGTATTGACGGATGGACGTACACCGTTCTGGCTGCGGAAACGGTCGACGACCCCGTCCTTGATCCGCAGCGTTGTGAAATTCAGGCTCTTTAACGGTGATTTGATGGCTGTGATGTCGATACGCAAGGTATTTTGAACGTCGAACCAGCTTTCCCATGGCTGCTTTACTGCCAGCCGGTAAATGTCTTCTTCACTCTTGTAGCTCGATTGCGCAATTCTGAGCAAAACGCGAGAAGCGATGCGGGAATACAGATTGATCAGCCAACAATCTTCGATAATACCGGAACAATGGACTCCTCCCGGAATGGTCTGGTGAATCGCCAGTGTTTTGCTTTTTTCGGCGATTTCTTTCAGCTCTTCGGCGAGCGCAGCTTCCATCCCTCTCGGGCATGGGCAAAAATAGGAGTAGCTGGATGACATGCAGGTTACCTTTTGACCGTAATTGATTTAAAAAACTTATTTGCGAATTTCGCCATGACCGAAAACGACATATTTCAGGGACGTCAATCCTTCAAGACCGACCGGGCCACGGGCATGCAGCTTGTCGTTGGAAATGCCGATTTCCGCGCCGAGGCCATATTCGAAGCCATCGGCAAAGCGTGTGGATGCGTTGACCATGACGGAAGACGAGTCCACCTCGCGCAGAAAGCGGAGTGAATGGCTGTAATTCTCGGTAATGATGGCGTCGGTATGTTTGGATGAGTACCGGTTGATATGAGCAATGGCTTCATCCAGACCGCTGACGATACGAACAGCCAATATCGGGGCGAGATATTCCGTTTGCCAGTCCTCTTCTGTGGCTTTGGCAAGATAAGGATAGGCGCTCACTATCTGAAATGCTCTTTCGTCACACCGCAGTTCGACTTCTTCGTCACGATATCGTGTTGCCAGAAGCGGCAATACATCGGCAGCAACGTTCTCGGATATCAGAAGCGTTTCCATGGTATTACAGGTTCCGTAACGCTGGCATTTGGCGTTGAAACCGATTTCAACCGCCTTGTCGAGGTCTGCGCTGTCATCGATATAAATGTGGCAGATGCCGTCCAGATGTTTGATCATCGGGATTTTCGATTCGCGCATCAGCCGCTCGATCAATCCTTTGCCGCCACGGGGAACGATGACGTCGACGTATTCCACCATCGTAATCAGTTCACCGACTGCGGCGCGGTCAGTCGTTTCGACAACCTGTACAGCCTGTTCGGGCAGTCCGGCTTTGACAAGGCCTTCCTTGACCAAGCCGGCAAGAACCTGATTGCAGTGAATGGCTTCCGAGCCGCCTCGTAAAATGGTGGCGTTACCACTCTTTATGCACAGTCCTGCCGCGTCAACCGTGACATTCGGCCGGGCCTCGTAAATGATGCCGATGACACCCAGTGGCACACGCATTTGTCCGACCTGAATGCCGGATGGAAGCAATTTGAGGTTTGAAATAGCCCCGATCGGATCGTCAAGGGACGCAATCTGTTCAAGACCGGTTGCCATCGTCTCGATGGCCTTGTCCGACAGGGTCAGCCGGTCCAGCAGTGCCGCTTCAAGGCCATTGTCCTGCGCGATATCGAGATCTTTCCGGTTCGCTGCGCGCAAAGGGGCGACTTCCCGGCGTATTGCCTGGGCAATAAACAATAACGCCCTGTTCTTGGTCGCTGTATCGGCTTTCGCCATCAGGCTGGCAGCTTCCCGGGCCTGTTGCCCGATCCGGGTCATGTAACTTTTGATGTCCATCGTTCGTCAATCGGTTTTCTGGGGAAATGACAAAGTTAACATTCCCGCGGTGTCAGTTCAAGTTTATGCGATGGAAAGACCCAGTTGGGTCAATGCATTCCACGCATCCTCCATCATGGAATCGGATCGCAATCCTTTGATGATTTTATCGATTTGTGCCGTTTGCTGTAAGGCCTTCTGCAGGTCGCTTTTGTCAAGCCTGTTTACGGTCGACTGGATAAATTTTTCACGAGGCCCTCTCAAGCGCAGGTTTTTTGAAATGGCGGCGAAAGGCTGTCCCTCTTCCAGAGCCATTTTGCATTTCAGAAGGGTTCTGATTTCATCCGTTACTGTCCAGAGAATCAACGGAAGGGGTTCCCCCTCGCCTTTTAAACCGTTGACCATTTTGATGAAACGGGCGCGATTGCCGCCCAGCATCGCTTCTGTCAGCTTGAAAACGTCATATCGTGCGACATTCAATACTGAACTGCAGACCTCATCGAAACTCAGTTCCCTTTGCGGGTAAAGAAGTGCCAGTTTCTGGATTTCCTGATGCGCTGCCAGAAGGTTGCCTTCCACCCGGTTGATCAAAAAGTCGATGCCCTGCCTGTCAACGGATTGTTTCTGTTTGGCAAGACGCAAGGAAATCCAGTTTCCAAGGCGGGGCAAATCGATTGTCGGGACGTCGATATAGATGCCATTTTTCTGTAAAGCGGAAACCCATACGGATTTCTGGGTTGTCCAGTCCAGCTTCGGCAAGGTGATCAGGGTGATATTGTCCGGATTGAGTCCGGTAACGTATTCCTGTAAAGCGGAGCTCCCTTCTTTGCCGGGACGTCCTGTCGGAATGCGTAACTCGATCAGTTTTTTATCCCCGAAGAGAGACATGGCGTTGTTTGTTGCCTGGAGCTGGCCCCACTTGAAACTGCGTTCGACTGTCAAAACATCTCGTTCCGTGAAATCACGGTTTCTGGCGGCATGCCGTATCATGTCGGCCGCTTCCAGCAACAAAAGATGCTCGTCTCCTGTCAGGATGTATAAAGGAGCGAGTTCCTTTTGAAGATGAGATTCCAAAGCTTCATATTTCAGAAACATAGGCGTTAATTGGCTGTTCCGGTTTGTTGTTCCGCTTGCCTGTCCAGATCGTCTGGTTTTTCTTCTGTCTGATCGTCAGACCCGTCAATAGCCGACATTTTGATGGACGACAGTCTTCTCAGAAGCTGGTAAGCCATGTCGAACTGCATATCCTTGTACAGCATGAGTTCTTCGTTTTCCTTGGACAAGGCTTCGTTGTCATTATAGGTCATTGTCCGGCGCAGATTCAGTTTGGTCGGCTCGATCAATACTTTTCCTTGCGGAGTTCTTGCCGTGAATTCAAGTATGTAGTCAAGAGAATACTCGCGGACACGTCCCTGAGCGTTCAGGGAAAGATAATCCTTGTTTTTCTTTTCAGAGATAGCAGACAGAATAACTTCAGCTTCTTTTGGATTATTGACAATTTTCGTCAACTTCATTCCCTTGATGAGTCGTTTCAGACGTGCAGCAGTCTGGGAGTCAGCGGGGAAATTGATGTAGATAGATGAAAATGCCAGATTGGCACTGCCGTCTGATCCCCTTAAATGGAAACCACATGCAACCATCAGGGTGGCAGCACATACAAGAAATATCCAGTTATAAAAACGTTTGTATTTCATTTTGGTTTCCGATAATAGGTAAATCTTTGTTTTAAACGACAATATTGACCAGCTTGTTAGGGACGACAATGACGCGTTTCGGCGTTCCGGAAATGAATTTTTGAACATTCTCATTATCCAGCGCTATTTTTTCAATGCTTGCCTTGTCCGCTGTTTTCGGTACTTTGATGCTGCTGCGCAGTTTGCCGTTTACCTGAACAACCATTTCAATCTCATCCTGTTCAAGGGCGGAGGCATCGACTTCAGGCCATGCGGCGTTCAACAGGTCGCCGTCTGTTTTTTCGTATCCGAGTTCCTGCCATAACACGTAAGTGATGTGGGGGACAACGGGATAGAGCACTTTCAGGAAAATCGACAGGGTTTCACGCATGACGGCGGCAAATTCAGGCGAATTGTCGGATTTGGCGGCTTCAAGCGTGTTCAGCATTTTCATGCATGCCGAGACAACTGTATTGTATTGAATGCGGGCATAGTCCTGATTGGCCTGTTGCAGGACCTGATGGATCTCGCGTCTCAATGTTTTCAGGGATTCAGGCAGTTTTTCCGGAAGAGGCTGATTGACCGCTTTTTCAATGATTTCCCGGCTTCTGAATGCAAATGCCCAGACCCGGCGAAGGAAACGGCTGGCGCCCTCGACACCTGAACCGGACCATTCAAGCGTCTGTTCCGGAGGCGAAGCGAACATGGTGAACAGACGGGCGGTATCTGCGCCGTACTGCTCGATTTGCGTTTGTGGGTCGATTCCGTTGTTTTTTGATTTCGACATTTTTTCGATGCCGCCGATATCGACCGGTTTTCCGTCTTCTTTCAGCTGTGCTGAAACAGGACGGCCTTTTTCATCGAGCTGGAGTTCCACTTCTTCAGGATTGAACCAGCTCTTCTTGCCGGAACTGTCTTCCCTGAAGTAGGTTTCGTTCAGAACCATGCCCTGTGTCAGCAGTTTGACGAACGGTTCATCGAACTTGATCAGGCCGAGATCGCGCATGACCTTGGTATAAAAGCGGGCATACAACAAGTGCATAACGGCATGTTCGATGCCGCCGATATACTGGTCCATCGGCATCCAGTAATCGATACGTCCATCGACCATGGCCTTGTCGGAACCCGGGGAGCAGTAACGCATGAAATACCAGCAGGAGTCGACGAAGGTATCCATCGTGTCGGTTTCACGGCGGGCGGGTTTGCCGCACTGGGGACAGGTCGTATTGATGAATTTTTCGTCTTTGGCCAGTGGATTGCCGGAGCCGTCCGGAATACAATCTTCAGGCAACAGGACAGGCAAATCCTTTTCAGGAACCTGTACGGCTCCGCAGTCCGGGCAATGGATGATCGGAATAGGGGTGCCCCAGTATCGCTGGCGGGAAATGCCCCAGTCGCGAAGGCGATAGGTTACTTTCTTTTCACCCAGCCCTTTTTCTGCCAGAACGGCGGCGACGGCATCGACGGCTTCCTGATAGTTCAGGCCATCGAAACGACCGGAATTGATGCACTTGCCGTGTTCCTTGTCTGCATACCATTCATGCCATTCATTTTCCATGAAAGGTTTGCCGTCGACGTCGATAACCTGCCGGATAGGCAAACCGTATTTGTGGGCGAACTCGAAATCACGTTCATCGTGGGCAGGTACCGCCATGACGGCACCGTCGCCGTAGCTCATCAATACATAGTTGCCGACCCAGACTTCGACCAGCTGGTTGGTCAGTGGATGGTTGACGAACAAACCGGTAGGCATCCCTTTCTTTTCCATCGTGGCCATATCGGCTTCAATGACACTGCCCCGCTTGCATTCTTCAATGAATTCCGCAAGTTCAGGATTGCCTTTTGCAGCGAAACGGGCCAAATCGTGTTCAGGAGCAACCGTACAGAAGGTAACCCCCTTGATTGTATCGGCACGGGTCGTGAAGACCCAGAGTTTTCCATCGCCGATCAACTGGCCATCCGTGTCGTGAATATCGTGCGTGAAAGCAAAACGGACGCCTTCAGATTTGCCGATCCAGTTAATCTGCATGGTACGGACCCGTTCCGGCCAGCCCGGCAGTTTGTCCGTGACGTAATCCAGCAGTTCTTCCGCATAATCGGTAATGCGGGCGTAGTACATCGGGATTTCGCGTTTTTCGATCAACGCCCCAGACCGCCAGCCACGACCGTCGATAACCTGTTCGTTTGCCAGAACGGTCTGGTCGACCGGGTCCCAGTTAACCGTTCCTGTTTTCTGATAAATAATGCCTTTTTCCAGCATTTTCAGGAACATCCACTGGTTCCATTTGTAATAATCCGGCTTGCAGGCCGTCATTTCCCGCGACCAGTCGATGGCCAGACCCATCGAAGCCATCTGGCCTTTCATATGGGCGATATTGGAATACGTCCATTCAGCAGGTGGAATACCGTGTGCCATCGCGGCATTTTCAGCCGGCATGCCGAAAGCGTCCCATCCCATTGGCATGAGCACGTTATAGCCATTCATGCGCAGATAGCGATACATCACGTCGTTGATCGTATAGTTTCGCACGTGTCCCATATGGAGCCGTCCCGATGGGTATGGCAACATGGAACAGGCATAAAACTTGCCCTTCGGGAAACGGGGATCGTTTTCGACGGTTTTGTATGCTTCGGTGGATTCCCACTTTTCTTGTGCGGCTTTTTCTACTTCTGCGTGGTTATATCTGTCTTGCATGATGGCTAACGATAGGAAAATTTAACGTTCGGTTTTTGACGGAAGATCATATGATAATACGAGTAGCACGATATGCCACTCATTCCGGAATATTTACGTGTCATTCACGTCATTCCGTTGAGAATATGCATTTTATTTCACGTACTTCCGGAAAGCATTTCCGGAAGTAAGCGGGAAAATGTCATGGAGTATTACTTCAGGCCAAGAACGTCTTGCATGTCGAAAAGGCCGTTTTTCTTGTCAGCCAGAAAACGGGCTGCCCGGAGGCTGCCCTGCGCATAAGTCGCGCGACTGGCGGATTTGTGAGTGATTTCAATACGTTCGCCAGTACCCGCAAAAAGAACGGTATGGTCACCGACAATATCGCCACCACGGATGGTTGAAAATCCGATGGTGGAGGGATCGCGTTCACCCGTGATGCCCTCGCGGGAAAAGACTCCGCATTCTTTAAGGTCGCGGCCGATGGCGTCGGCGATGACTTCGCCCATTTTCAATGCCGTGCCGGAAGGGGCATCTACCTTGTGGCGGTGATGCGCTTCGATCACTTCGATGTCATAACCTTCGGCAAAATTCCGGGCGGCGATTTCGATCAGTTTCATGGTCACATTGACGCCGACACTCATATTCGGCGCGAACACGACAGAAATGGTTTCAGCTGCCTTTGCGATGGCTTTTTTGCCTTCTTCGTCGAAGCCGGTGGTGCCGATAATGATCCTGATGTTGTTTTTGACGCAGTAATCCAGATGTTTCAGAGTGCCTTCAGGACGGGTGAAATCGATGAGATATTCAGCGTCTTTCAATGCTTTCGAAATGTCCGACTCGACGGTGACTCCGGTTTTTTCGCCGAGAAACATGCCTGCGTCGTTGCCTAGGCTGGGAGAATTCGGAACATCGAGTGCACCAGTCAAAACGGCGTCATCCGCTTTGAGGATGGCTTCGATAAGCATATGGCCCATGCGGCCACTGGCACCTGCAATTGCGATTTTCATTTTACTCATTGAATATTTCCGATCAATTGATCACTCGGGGAAGATGGCAGCATTTTGCCAGTCCGGCTCGGAATGCTGATGGGCTCGAATGTCTTTATATTGTTTTTGGAAGAGGATGTTTCATCGTCAGAGGTATCGGACTGAACCGGTCTCACCCTTTCCGGACGTTTCACGAGTGGCGCAGATTCAGGTATGGATGTGGTGACAGAAGGACTGGCCTTTTCTGCCGGAACACTCACAGGATCGGGCTGGTTCACCGGTACAGGAGTGTTGACGACAGCCTTGACGGGTTCAACGGTTTTAACTGGCTCGACAACTCTGGCCGGTTCAGGCGTTCTGACAGGCTCGGCAGTCACTGCGGGCTCTTCAACCCTGGCTGGTTCAACGATCTTAACCGGTTCTGCGGTTTCGACGGGTTCAACGACGCTGGCAGGTTGAACCACCTTGACAGGTTCAGAGGCTTCAGGCTGTTGTTCCGTTTTTACGGGTTCAGGCGTACTGACGGATTCATCCCGCGCAGTGGCTGGCCCGGTGATTTTTTGCGATTCAGCAGCGGTTTCCGTTTCAGTTACATCAGACATTTTCTTTTCCGGTGCCTTGTATTCGTCAGATGAACTCTTTTTCTGTTTTTCTGTCGGAACCTTGTCGCCGGCGATATTCGACAGATATTGTGCTTCGTCAGGCAAATCATCGTTGACGATGCGATCGACCAGATTGTCCCTGAAAAAGACGGTTACCCTGTTTGTCGTCAATGCGCCGTTCGGTTTCTGAAGCCTGAAAATATAATCCCAGCGGCTGGCGTGAAACATGTCCGTCAATAATGGGGTGCCCAGAACGAAACGGACCTGTTCTTTTGTCATGCCAGGTTTTAATCTGGAAAGCATTTCCGACGACACGAAGTTGCCCTGCTGGACATCGACTTTGTATGGGGTCAGTTTGCTGATCCACTTTCTCAGGCCTTCAGGTTGCCTGTTCAGCTCGTTATCGTTTTCACTGACAAGTTCGCTTTCTGTTTTTGTGGCAACAGGTTGTGCCTTCTTCGGAAGAGGTTTATCCGGCTCGACTGTCCTGGCCGGTTTTTCATCGGTTGCTGCCGAAACAACAGTTTTTTCCTTTTCAGGTTGTCCAACTTCGTCAATGAGAGGGTTCTTTGAGGCACAACTGATCAGCAAAAAGCTGGTTGAGGCAAGCAATACAGGTGTGCGAATGAACCGCCACAGGCTGGCTATTTTGGTATGCATTACGAAGTTCGATCCTAGTAGCAATGATTGAGCAGATTTAACAAACACTATATGATAAAGCAGATATTAATACAGAACCAATTCAGAAACTCATATCATTCTCAAAACTATGAGCAATAATCCTGCCGAATTGAAAGCAACGGGTCTTAAAGCGACTCTGCCAAGATTGAAAATTCTTGAAATTTTCCAGAAAAATCCTGTGCGCCACCTGAGCGCAGAGGATATCTATCGTTTGCTTCTCTCGGAAAACCTTGAAATCGGACTGGCAACGGTTTATCGGGTTCTCACGCAATTTGAGCAGGCAGGGATATTATCACGAAATTATTTTGAAACAGGCAAAGCCGTGTTCGAATTGAATGAAGGGTCGCATCATGATCATCTCGTTTGTATCGATTGCGGCAGAGTCGAAGAGTTTCAGGATGATGAAATCGAGAAAAGACAACATGAGATAGCGGACAAGCACGGTTTTGAAATTGTCGATCATACGCTGGCAATATACGGGCGCTGTGGCTGCGTCGATCCTGACAGTCATAAAGAGTGAATGGGCATGATCCCGTTTTTCTGACCGGGATGTGAAAAAGGCCGCATCGAAGCGGCCTTTTTCATGAATATTTCAGGATGAGGCAGACTTGCTTTTCTTCGGCTCGGGATACTCAAAATTTTTGGCAAGAGCGTGGTAAAGCGGGACGGGAGACACGAATTTTGAAACATAACTCGCCAGCAAGGCAGCCGTCATCAGTGAAAACAACATGTGGCTGCTTCCCGTCATTTCCATGGTGATGATGAAAGAGGTCAATGGCGAACGGGTGACACCCGAGAGATAGGCAGCCATGACCAGAATGATGACTGCGCCATGAGGTGCCAGACCCGGAAAGAGTGCGAAGACGTTGTCTCCGATACCTGCGCCAACGGATAAGGTCGGCGCAAATAATCCTCCGGGAATGCCGCTTAATGTCGATACGAGGGTAGCGAGAAATTTTGCGATTCCGTAAAACCAGACAAGGACGTTAGTATCGCTTTCCAGCGTCATGCGGGTTGGCTGATAGCTGGTTCCGTAAACGAGGCCATCGGTTATCAGGCCGAGGATGGCTACGATCAGGCCGCAGGCAGCAGCAAAAAGGACGGGATGGCTGCGTACGATCCGTTTTACTTTTTCTGGTGGGGTGACAGAGATTGTCTGGACAATCCGGCTGAAGAGGCCACCAATCAGTCCCCCTGCAATTCCGCATACCAGAACAGCCGGGACATTGCCCAGCAAGGTCATGGTAGCGTTGGTGCGGCCGAAATAGGTATAGTTGCCGACACAGGCAATTGAGACCAGGCCTGAAAGAATAACCGTCAACAATGTCGAACTGTGAGCTTTGAAGACATATTTTTTGGTCAGTTCTTCCATGGCGAACATAATGCCAGCCAAGGGCGTATTGAAAGCCGCCGCAATACCGGCCGCACCGCCCGCAAGAGCCAATGTGCGGCGTTGTTCAGCCGTTTTCAAAGTACCATATCCGTAGAAAGCATGCATGATGGAAGCGCCGACCTGTACAGTGGGCCCTTCACGACCGATGGAGGCACCGATGGTCAAACCTCCCAGTAACATGGCTATTTTGCCGAACAGGATTTTCAGTGACAGCAAATTGCTTTTTTTTACATGATCGGAATCGTCGATCACGGCAATCGTTTGTGGAATACCGCTTCCCTGGGTTCCCGGGAAAAAACGCCTTGAAACGTATGCTATCAGTGCGAATCCGGCCGGCATGTAAAAAAGCGCCGCCCAGGGAACGTGGCTCACTATCCACTGGTTGAGATCGAAAGCGTAATTACTTGATTCGGCCATTCCGACGCCTGCCAGCCCGATAAGGACGGGCGCAAGAATCCATGCACAGGTACGTCGCCAGTAGCGGGCGGTTTTTTGCACGATAACTCTTTTGGTCGGGTGGTGATGACTGAAATGCGGGAATGTCATAATGGCTAGTAATGAGGTGTTTTGCGTATTATTATATTTGGGCAAATATATTTCAAGCTTATCCTTATATTCAGGGCAATATTTTTAATGAGCAGAAAACCAAAATCGGCACAGCCACATTCCAGCGAACTCTCTTATCTGGAAATCCTGCAGAAATTCCGGATTATCGTGAGCGCTGCCCAGAAATATTCCCAGCGTGTGGAAAAACAGCTGGGCGTGACGGGAGCACAGCTCTGGATCATGAAAGAAATTAATGTTACTCCCGGACTACGGGTCGGGGAAGTGGCAAAAAAACTCGCCATTCACCAGACAACGGCCAGCAACCTTCTGGATGCGCTTGAAAAGAAAGGAATGATTGAAAAGACTCGTCAGGTAACGGATCAGAGAATCGTCAATCTGTCGCTCACCGAAAAAGGCAAGTTATTGATGAAAAAGGCACCGGAACCGGTAAGGGGCCTGTTGCCTGAAGCCTTGTCTCAAATGAAGGGCGACGATCTCCTGCGATTGGGCGAATCCATGGATGTTCTCTTGCAAAGTATTCAGCAGGTGGACGAAGAATTCGCCCTGCAACCATTGCCGTTTACGATGTAAAAAAGCCTGCAGGAAAACCTGCAGGCTTTTGGGTAATGCGGGTTCGAGAGGAAGAATTACATCATTCCGCCCATGCCTCCCATTCCACCCATACCGCCCATGCCACCCATATCAGGAGCGGCTTTTTCTTCAGGGATGTCATAGACCATGCAATCTGTGGTCAGCATCAATCCGGCAATGGATGCGGCATTCTGCAGTGCAGAACGGGTGACTTTGGCTGGATCGACAACGCCCATTTCGACCATGTCGCCATAGGTGCCGTTGGCAGCGTTGTAGCCGAAGTTTCCGGAACCTTCCATGACTTTGTTCACAACGACGGAAGCTTCTTCACCAGCATTGTGAACGATCATGCGCAGCGGTTCTTCAACAGAACGCATAACGATATTGATACCAGCCTGCTGATCGGCATTGTCAGCCTTGACTTTGGCGTTGGCACGGGCACGGAGCAGGGCAACACCACCGCCAGGAACGATACCTTCTTCAACTGCAGCACGGGTTGCGTGCAATGCATCTTCAACGCGGGCTTTCTTTTCTTTCATTTCAACTTCGGTTGCGGCACCGACCTTGATGACAGCAACGCCGCCAGCCAGTTTCGCAATACGTTCCTGCAGTTTTTCCTTGTCGTAATCGGAAGTCGCTTCTTCCATCTGGACGCGGACCTGTTTGACACGGGCTTCAATCGCGTCAGCCTGACCGGCACCATCGATAATGGTGGTGTTTTCCTTGTTGACTTCGATGCGTTTTGCCTGGCCGAGTTGTTCAAGTGTGGTATTTTCCAGCGTCAGGCCGACTTCTTCGGCGATAACCTGTCCACCCGTCAGGATGGCGATGTCTTCGAGCATTGCCTTGCGACGGTCGCCGAACCCCGGAGCCTTGACTGCACAGGTTTTAAGGATGCCGCGGATGTTGTTGACAACCAGAGTAGCCAGTGCTTCGCCTTCGATGTCCTCAGCGATGATCAGCAGCGGACGGCTGGCTTTGGCAACCTGTTCCAGAACCGGCAGCAGATCACGGATATTGGAGATTTTCTTTTCACAAAGCAGGATGTAAGGATTGTCCATGGCGACAGTCTGTTTTTCCGCATTGTTGATGAAGTATGGGGACAGATAGCCACGGTCGAATTGCATACCTTCCACGATATCCAGTTCATCATTTAAGGATTTGCCGTCCTCGATGGTAATGACGCCTTCCTTGCCGACTTTTTCCATGGCTTCGGCGATGCGTTCACCGATGGAGTGATCGCTGTTGGCGGAAATGGAACCGACCTGTGCGATTTCCTTGCTGGTGGTACAAGGTTTTGCGATTTTTTTCAGTTCATCGATGGTTGCTTCGACAGCCTTGTCAATACCGCGTTTCAGATCCATTGGATTCATGCCGGCAGCAACGTACTTCATGCCTTCGCGAACGATGGCCTGAGCCAGAACGGTAGCGGTTGTGGTACCGTCACCGGCGTTGTCACTGGTTTTGGAAGCGACTTCCTTGACCATCTGTGCGCCCATATTCATGAGCTTGTCTTTCAGTTCGATTTCCTTTGCAACGGAAACGCCATCCTTGGTGATGGTCGGGGCACCCCAGGTGCGTTCCAGCACGACATTTCTGCCTTTTGGTCCCAATGTAACCTTGACGGCGTCCGCAAGGATGTTGACGCCTTCAACCATTTTATTACGGCCGCTATCGCCGAATACGACTTCTTTAGCTGACATGAAATTCTCCTAAATTAAATGTTTGTATGCTTTTGGAAAAGCCTTTCAGAGGCTCTTGCAAGTTTGATCAGTTCTGGACAATTGCCATAACGTCGGATTCATGCATGACGAGCAGTTCTTCACCATCGACCTTGACGGTCTGGCCGGAATATTTTCCGAAAAGAACGATGTCGCCGACTTTTACGTCGAGTGGCAGGACTTTGCCGTCTTCCAGTACTTTGCCATTGCCAACAGCGATGACTTCGCCTTGGTCAGGCTTTTCTGCCGCATTATCAGGAATAACGATGCCGGAGGCGGTGGTTTTTTCCTGGTCTACGCGTTTGACAATGATGCGATCTTGCAAAGGACGAAGTTTCATAATGATTTCCTTATAAATCAATGTTTTATGTTTTATGGATAACGGCCTGAACGTTTCAGGCCACCTTGAATCTTTTTTTCTTCAATCTGGATCAGGAGAGACTGTTAGCACTCTCTTTCGATGAGTGCTAAGTATATGGGCGACACATAAAGATTTCAAGATATAAGAAAATTTTTTTTCCGCTTTGTGCAAAAACACAAAATATGACGTTTGATGGAAATTAAACCGTTTGTCAGAGGACATGCGTCCCGGATTTTATTTGTCCATATCCGGTTTTTTGACAATACGGATCGGATGAACGTTTTCTTTTTGTGGAGGACATTTGCTGCAGCCGCAGCAGTCGGAAAGATTGTTTTTCAACTGTTCAGGATTAATTTTACCAGCCAGTCCTTTGACGTTCATCCGCATGAACAGTTTGAAAAGACCATTACGGATACGGTATTTGAGCGCATAAGACGCTCCATAACGGTAAAGGATACCGATCGAGAAAATGATGATACACGTGACAATCAGATTCTGCATATTCACGAACCCAGGAAAAAAAGGGCAATATGATACGTCGCAAATGAAGCGAGGTATGCCAGGCAAAAGAGGTAAGCTGCCGCAAATATCATGACCCACCATGAATTCGTTTCGCGCTTGATAACACCTAACGTCGCAAAACATTGGGGCGCAAAAACGAACCATGCCAATAAAGACAGGGCTGTCGGCAACCTCCAGCTCGAGGAAAGAAGCGAGGAGAGTGCGACGGACAAATCATCTCCACCGGCAGAAAGCGCATAAACCGTTCCCAGCGCGCTGACGGCGATTTCTCTTGCTGCCATCGCCGGAATCAGGGCAACCGCAATTTGCCAGTTAAACCCTATGGGTTTGACAATATATTCCAGTAAATGTCCGAGTTGTCCCGCAAAACTGTACTGGATGGCCGGTCCGACAGCTCCTTCGGGGGGCGATGGAAATGTTGACAAAGCCCATAACAATACGGATGTGGCGAAAATAATTGTACTGACTCTGACCAGAAATATGCGTGCCCGAATCCATAAGCCTATGGCGACGTTTCTGATTTGAGGAAGATGGTAAGACGGAAGTTCCATCAGAAGGGGCTGGTACTCGTTTTTGCCAACGAGCCGTTTCATGATCCATGCGACGAAAATGGCAGCTATGATGCCGCAAATGTACAGGAAGAAAAGGACCAGACCCTGAAGATTGAAAAGCCCCATTGCCCTGTTTGGAATGAAGGCGCCGATAATGAGTGAATAAACGGGCAAGCGCGCCGAGCAGGTCATCAAGGGGGCGATCAGAATGGTAATGATCCTGTCTTTTTTGTTCCGGATTGTCCGGGTGGCCATGATGCCGGGAACGGCACAGGCAAAGCTGGAAAGCAGGGGAATAAACGCATGACCGGACAAGCCGATACTGCTCATCAGTTTGTCGAGCATGAAGGCGGCACGGGGCAGGTACCCTGATTCTTCAAGAACCAGAATAAAGAAAAACAGGATGAGGATTTGCGGCAGGAAAACGACAATACTGCCCATTCCGGCAATAATTCCGTCGACAACCAGACTTCGCAAAATGCCATCCGGAAGCATGACAGTGAAAAAGCTGCCGACACTTTCGACGCCAGCCTCGATCCATTCTTTTGGCAGCTCTGCCCAACTGAAAACAGCCTGGAACATGAAAAACAGAATGCACAGAAGAATGGGAAAACCCAGCAGGGGGTGCAGAACGAATGCATCGATACGCTGGTTCAATGAGTAGGTATCGGCATTTTTCGTGATGGCCGCCCCCAGTATTTTTTTTATGTCACCGGCTTCACCGGAGTTTCGGGATATCTGACGGTTTATCAGGCCTTCCGGATTGTCGAGAATGTCGAGAAGTGACTTGACGCCATTGGATTGAATGGCGGTGGTTTCGACAACGGGGACGCCCAGTTCTTTTTGCAATATGTCGAGATTGACGACCTGCCCGCTTTTTCTGGCAAGATCAGTCATATTCAGTGCCAGGACAGTCGGGTAACCCAATTCAATGACATCCAGAATCAGCTTCAGGCTTCTTTTCAGATTCGTTGCGTCGGCAACGAACACAACCAGGTCGATGGGAATGTCTTTTGTCTTGTCAATCAGTGCACTGCGTGTGATTTCTTCGTCGTGCGACAATGGCGTCAGACTGTATATGCCCGGCAGATCGATAATATGAAATTGCCGCCCGGCTCCGGTAGTGAGAGAGCCTTCCTTGCGTTCAACAGTAACACCGGCATAATTGGCGACTTTTTGATGGGAGCCGGTCAGACGATTGAAAAGCGCCGTCTTCCCGCAATTGGGATTGCCGATCAGGGCAATGGAAAGAGGATGATTCATTGCAAATGAATTTCGAAAGCGGATCAGTCAGCGTCGTTAACAGCCTGAACAACGCGGATCTTTTCGGCTTCGGAACGACGAAGTGCAAAAATGGAATTGCCGACACGAATGGCCATCGGATCTCTTCCGGGAAACGCTTCAGCGTGAACCACTATTTTTTCACCCGGCAAAAAACCAAGTTCCTGCAGTCTTGTCTTCATGAAAAGAGCCTCTTCATCGTCGGCAAAACCGATGATGATCGCAGCATCGCCTTTTCTGAGTTGCGCCAGATTGTCAATCGGCGTGTCAACAGAGGCGGACAGGTTTTTCAGCAGAGCAAGACCCATAAGTTTATATTATTAATGATAATTATTCTCAATTATAGACGTTTCTCTTTGTAAAATACAACAGTCAGGCCTAAGCTTGCGGTAAAGTGATTCGCTCCCGCGACAAACAACCATGTAACAACGTTAGAAAATGAGAAAAACAGCCGCATTCTGTCGAAAATGGTTTTCCGGATTGTTTCTTGTGCTGGCATTGCCTGTTTTTTCGCAGGAACTGCCGTCTTCGATTAAATATGAACTCGAACTCGCAGCCATACCGGAAAATTCGGTCGGGATTATGATTGGGGAAGTGAATTCAAATCTCCCCCTGCTCAATCATAACGCCGATGTCGCTTTTGCACCGGCTTCGACGATGAAGGTGCTTACCAGCTATGCAGCTCTTGAATTGCTGGGCCCGTCTTATACCTGGAAAACAGGTGCATACATCTCTGGAAAGCTTGAAGATGGTGTTTTATATGGCGACCTGATTATAAAAGGCAGCGGAGATCCTGTTTTCTCGCAAAAAGAGTTATGGTTGTTTCTTCGCCAGATACAGGATGCAGGAGTTCGCGATATCAGGGGAAATGTCATTCTGGACCGAAGCGTGTTCAAGATAATGCCCTTCGATGCGGCCGCTTTCGATGCAGAGCCTTTGAAACCCTACAATGCAGGTCCTGATGGCCTTCTTTTGAATGAAAAGAAAATTGATGTCAGGCTGGTTCCGAAGGAGTCGGAAAATAAGGTTGACGTGATTTTCGAACCACGGCTGGATGGCGTTGAAATTACTCCGCCGCTGTTATCGAATGCTGAGTGTGGCGACTGGAAAAAAGACATTGTTCTTCAATTCGACGACCGGCGCGCCAATTTCGATGGAATGTATTCCAGCGCCTGCCAGGAAAAAAACTGGTCGATCCATCCATATCAAATGAGCAATACACGTTATTTCGAAAGTGTTTTTTCAACGCTGTGGAAAGAGGCCGGAGGTCGTTTCGGGGGAAAGGTCATCGACGGGATATTGCCACCTGATGCATCAAAGCTTGCCGAGTGGATATCCCCCGAATTATCGTCCGTTGTGTCAACAGTGAACAAACACAGCAATAATGTCATGGCTCGCCAGTTACTGCTGAGTATCGGGCATCACGTTTACGGAGACCATGCCGATGTATCGGCAGGTATTGAAGCCATAAAAAACTGGTTGGCAAGCAAAAACATTTCTTCCGGTGGTCTGGTCATCGAGAATGGCTCGGGATTGTCCCGTCTGGAAAAAATGTCGCCTTCGACGATGAGCCGGATTCTGAATGCGGCTTTTCATTCACCGGTAATGCCTGAACTGATGTCCTCTTTTCCTATTGCAGGCAAGGACGGGACGATGTCGAAACGTTTGAAAGAAGATGCCATCGCTGGAAAAGCCCATATCAAAACCGGGGCGATCGATAATGTCAGGGCGATTGCAGGATACGTTCTGGCGAAAAGCGGCAGACGCTATTTTGTCGTCTGCATGGTCAACGACCCGAACGCAAAATTTTCGCGCAATATGATCAATGAAGTGTTGAACTGGACTTATGAAAATAACTGAATTTCAGGGCTGATTTTAGTTAAAGAGCCATGCCTTGGCGAAATAGTAGACGCCCATAATGAGAAAAAAAATGGCAAGGCCTCGTAAAAAGGTCGTCATCCATCCGGTTTTTTTGGGTTGTTTATCCTGAGCCATGTTTTATCGTGAGATGGTTTAACTATCTGTATTTTTCTGAAAAACCGAAACCGGTATTTGAAACACGGTGCCGGTGAAAAAGTCTGTTACATATCTTACAGTATATGAATAGGTTAACGTAACCAATTCCGCTTTAATGTACCTCATGACATTCTTTTCCAATAGGAGAAAATCATGAGAAATACAAAATTGCTTTCGTGTTTTGGTGCGATGGCGCTGGCTATCGGTGTTTTTTCATTGCCCTTATCCGCCAGTGCGGGAAACTGGTCGGTCAATATCGGTGTTCCTGTTGTGCTTGCTCCTGCTCCTGCTCCTGCTGCCGTCTATAATGCACCGGTCGTTCCCGTTGCAACCGTCGTTCAGTCTGCTCCGGTCGTATACCCTTATGTTTCGGGCTTTATTGTGTCCGGGCATTCTGCTCCTCGTTATCACCGTGGAAAATATCACGGTCATCGTGGATATCATCGTGAACATCGTTAAGCAGGTGACTGTAGGAATACTGTGGTTTTTTTGTGAAAAGCGGCGATTCGGCATGTGTGGTTTTCACGTGAAAGCGTTCTGAAGCGATTTGAAGCGTATAATTGCGCGAAAACCAAATCAAATTGTTGTTTATCTGAAATAGGTGCATTGACTTGTGCTGTCGTATCCGGCATAATTCGAGGTTCCTTGCGGAGAGGTGGCCGAGTGGTTAATGGCAGCAGACTGTAAATCTGCCCTCTTACGAGTACGCTGGTTCGAATCCAGCCCTCTCCACCACAAGATTACGCAAAGTGAAAGTAGCGAGTGCGGGTGTAGCTCAATGGTAGAGCCGAAGCCTTCCAAGCTTAAGACGAGGGTTCGATTCCCTTCGCCCGCTCCAGTCATTTTGCTAAAGATTAGTTGCCCTTGTAGCTCAGTGGTAGAGCACTCCCTTGGTAAGGGAGAGGCCACGTGTTCAATCCACGTCAAGGGCACCACAGATTGTGCTTTTCAAAAAATGGTGTTTTGTTTGCATCGCGTAGAAGTCGGGCGTGGGTCTTGATATTCTCTTCATTAGTTAGGAGTTGAAAATGGCAAAGAGCAAGTATGAGCGGACGAAGCCGCACGTAAACGTAGGAACAAT
>CAJKQK010000006.1 GCA_905202055.1 uncultured Oxalobacter sp. | reverse complement strand
CCTCCTATCGCTCCGGCTCCTATGATCGCAATTTTCATGTTCTTTCCCTTTTAAACAAGTCGTCACCAAACAGGCTGGTTTTAATGGCCTTTTAGATGGAAAAACAAATATTTGTATGTATGAAGAATAAGTATAAGGTGAAAATCGGTAAATTTTCGTAAATTCACTGGCTAATTGAAAAGAAAAATGAAATTTTTTTTGAAAATTATTTTTTGCGGGGGTGGGCTCTGGTATAGAATATTCAACCTGTCGTGTGGCTGAATTCGTTTAAACCGTTGATAACAATGATTTATTATTATTTTTTGAGCTTGGCGGCAGAATCTGGAAAGCTGATTTCCAGCGAGTTGAAAAAAGTTGTCGGACAGAACAATTTGTGAAATAACGTTACAATATTTCAAAATCAAAATGATATTGCTGCTTCAGCAAGTGAAGTGACTTGTCACGATGATAAATTCAGTCCAAAAAATGTGATTTCCCGGAAATCAATCTGATAACGAAGGAGAAAGACAATGAATATCCCTGGAATTGAAATCGGAATCAGTGACAAAGACAGAGAAGCCATCAGCAACGGTTTGTCCCGTATGCTGGCCGACAGTTTTTTCCTGTACCTGAAGACCCATAACTATCACTGGAACGTTACCGGCCCCATGTTCCAGACCTTGCATGTCATGTTCATGGATCAATATACCGAATTGTGGAATGCACTGGACGAAATCGCGGAACGTATCCGCTCGCTCGGTTTTCCGGCACCGGGCACGATGAAAGATTTTGCAAAACTATCCTCCATTAAGGAAGTGGAAGGTGTTCCTGCTGCAGAAGACATGATCCGTGACGTTATTATCGGGTCCCAAACGGTAACCCGTACCGCCCGTGAAGTGCTTGAAATTGCCGACAAGGCCAATGACCAGCCGACGCTCGATCTGTTGACCCAGCGTTTGCAGATTCATGAAAAGAATGCCTGGATGCTGAGAAGCCTGCTGGAAAGCGGCAGTGCGCCGGTGGTTACAGCGGCAGCAAAACGCAAGAAAAAGTAATTTGCACCAGTAAAAAAGAACGCCTTGCCATTCAAAATGGCAAGGCGTTTGTCTTTGCCTATTCTTCAGACATATCGACTTCTTCCAGAGGCCGGAAAATCGATTGAAGATCTTCGGGGGTAATCTGGACATGCTGGGCCTGTCCGGAAGACAGCATGGCCGTTGCAAGATCCGCTTTTCGCTGTTGAAGTTCCTGGATCTTTTCTTCCAGTGTCCCTTTTGCGATCAGTTTGTAAACGAAGACCGGTTTGTCCTGACCGATTCGCCATGCCCGGTCTGTTGCCTGATTTTCCACGGCCGGGTTCCACCACGGATCGTAATGAATGACGGTATCAGCCGCAGTCAGGTTCAGGCCCACACCACCCGCCTTCAGACTGATCAGGAAAACGGAGACTTTCCCTTCCTGAAAATTGCGTATGGCAGAGGCACGGTCTGTCGTGTCTCCGGTCAGGATTTCATAAGGAATGTTTCTGTTGTTCAATTCGGCTTCGATAAGGCTCAGCATGCTCGTGAACTGCGAGAAAACGAGGATATGCCTTTTTTCCAGAAGGAGTTCATCCAGCATTTCCATCAGTTCGTTCAGTTTGGCTGAAGACGTATTGGCTTTTTTGGCCGATCCTCTCAAAAGGCGAGGGTCGCAGCAAACCTGCCGCAGTTTGAGAAGAGCTTCAAGAATAAGAATCTGGCAATGTGCGATGCCCAGTTTGGCGATTTCTTCCTGAACCTTTTTATCCATCAGTTCGCGGACGGACTCATAGGTCTGCCGTTGTGCATTTGTCAGTTCGACATAACGAACCATTTCCGTTTTCATCGGCAATTCACGGGCGACCTTGTCTTTCGTTCTTCTCAACAGGAACGGCTTGATGCGCCGGTTCAATAATTCCTGCTTGCCTTCATCGCCGTTTCTTTCGATGGAATGTCTGAATTCGCTGTTGAACGTTTTTTCATTGCCCAAAAGGCCCGGCAACAGGAAATGGAACTGTGACCACAGTTCACCCAGATGGTTTTCAAGAGGTGTGCCGGTCAGGCACAGCTTGTGGTGTGCTTTCAGTACGGAAGCGATCTGAGTCGCTTTCGAGCGGATATTCTTGATGTACTGGGACTCATCGAGAATCAGCAGGTGAAATTCATGTTTCAGGAGAATTTCTTCATCCCTTGGCAACAGGGCATACGTCGTCAGGACGATATCGGCGTTTTCGATCTCGGCAAAATACTTCGCTCTCTCTTTTCCCTGTAGCAGGAGGACTTTCAGGTCAGGAGTGAAGCGTTTTGCTTCATCCTGCCAGTTACTCATCAGGCTGGTCGGTGCAACAATAAGCGCCGGTTTTGTCAGGCGCCCGGCTTCCTTTTCAAGAAGGATGTGGGAGAGGGTCTGAAGCGTTTTTCCAAGACCCATATCATCGGCCAGAATGCCGGCCAGATGGTACTCGCGTAAAAATTGCATCCACGAAAGACCTTCGGTCTGATAATCGCGCAAAGTCGCTTTCAATGTTTTTGGCGGTTCGACAATTTTGACCCCATTGAAAGCGAGCAGTTTTTTCCCCATTTCCAGCAACGCCGAACCATTGATCCATTGCAGGGGCAAGTTCTTGTCCAGTTCGGCGAGACGGGCCGAATCCAGACGATGGAGTGATATAGCCGGTTTCGATTGGTCCAGATAATAAAGCTCTCCGAGAATTCGCAGTATCGGCCGGATCATTTTCCATGGAAGGGCGACCCTGTTATTGTTGGGCAGGGTTGCCAGTACCGAGTCGGTATCGGGTTGTTCATCCAGCTTTTTATAATCGAACGTATCCGGATATTTCTGGATAAGGGGAAGCAGCAATGGAAATATCGAAAAATGCCTGTGATTGACGACAATGCCCAATTCCAGATTGAACCAGTCCCTGTCGAGACCCTCGTCGTTTTCCGTAATGCTGGCATACCACTTTTCGATGTTTTGGAGATCGTAACGGTAATCAGTCGATTTTTCGATTTTCCAGCCATTTGCTTCCAGCATCGGCATTTTATCCTGTGTGAAATGCAGCCAGTCGGTTGAAGAATCCATGCTGATGGCGCCGGGAATGGTCGCCAGTGGCGTGGAAGAACCGTTTTCCGAATGGAAACCGAATGTCTTCAGCAATTCGAATGTTGCCGTCTCATCTGACATGTCACGGACGATACGCTCGATTTCATTTTCACTGACTTGCCGGATGATCGGCAGGGATGAGTCGAGAAACACAATCTGTCCGTCATAATCGAATTTCAGCTGCGCATAATCGAACCAGACAGGGGCTTCCGTTTCGCTGTAGAAATGGGGTTTGCTGCCCAGATGAAGAATCGGTTGTGGCGTGATGTTTTCAAGGACGTTTTCTTTAAGTTGTTCCGGTTGCGGAACGATATCTTCAATACCTTTTTCAGCCAGAAGCCGGGCGACGGTTTTTTTATCCTTTATCGATATGGCAGGTGACTGGGCGATCAGATCCTGAATCTCGCTGATCGAAAAAACAGGAAAGTCGGACGGCAGAATCAACTCACCGCAACTCAGGTTTTCCATATACCAGGCGGGTTCCGTCGGCAGGATGTAGTCGATTGTCGAAGAAGATTTCCGGGTCTTGTCTGCCGAAGGCACAAACTGCCACCGTAATTTCATTGAAGAACCCGATTCAACCCAGTCGAGTTTTGCTTCTCTTGCGGGAGAGGCCTTTAAAGGAAAGACAAGTCCTTTTGCGATGTCGGACAAGGCGTTTGTCCAGTAAAGCTGTTTCTGGGAAACCAGTATTTTCAACAATCGGGCGCCAATGCCGCCCTTTGGTTCGATTGTACCGGGAACGGGAAGGTTCGAACCGGCCCGCATCGCGATGAAAAGCCGGACTGGTTCTTCATCGCCTTTTGTAAAATAGACGGGCCGTTCTGTCAGAAGGCTGTCGATATCGGTAATGGGCACAATCGTTGAAATGCCGCCTGTCGGTTTGAAACGGACTTTGCAGATACTGAGAAACAGACGCTTGTCGGACTGATCAGGAGACAGGATGAAAAGCAGGCGATGTTGTGACGGTTCCGATAATTCCGTTTTGGCAGAAGCATCCGGCGATGTCGGGTAAATCGTGGAATACAGTTTTTGTACCCAGTTCGATACGGGTGTTTCAGTCGTCGCATTTTTATTTTTATTGACGATATTGTTCTTCTGGACAATCGTCATCATCACGGCAGCCACATGCTGGCAATTCAGTATCAGGGGGCATGAACAGGTTCCCTGGAACTGGATGCCTTCAGTCGTGGATTTGATGAAAGTATTTTGCTGATAGGTCTGGCCGGAAGCATCCTTGACCTGCGAGCGGATAAGGTTACCGGAACGCTGGATCTGCTGGACGCGTTTTTTCTGGACGTATTCGATCCCGAGAGAGTACGTCTTTTCCCCAAACTGTTTTTTAATGTCTTTCAGCGTGAAATTCATCATACCAATTGCCACTCAAAAATCGCATTTACCTTCTGCCCAAGAGGTACATTATCTTCTATAAATAAAAAAAAAGAACCCTTTTTCGTTAAGAAACTGATCCATTTCAACAGGACAGTTTTTTAATTTAAAGGGTTATCCGGTAAAAACAATTGATTTAGGCCTGTTTTTTCAGAATAAAAGGCTGCCAATTTGTTACCGTATATGGCGAATCCGGCAGAAGTGAGTATCATCACGGTTTTTATTTAGTGTGAAGACAGTTATGCTTGCATCAATTGAACAGCGTCTGGCCAGTGAGCTGGCCGTGTCCGTCCATCAGGTTCAGGCGGCTATTGCCTTAATGGATGAAGGAGCGACGGTGCCTTTTATCGCGCGTTACCGCAAAGAAGCGACCGGTGGCCTCGATGATATACAGCTGCGCCAGTTGCAGGAGCGACTCGTGTATCTCCGCGAACTCGAGCAGCGTCGCTCAGTCATTATTGAATCGATCCGGAATCAGGGAAAAATGACCCCTCTTCTGCTTGAGGCCATTTCTGAAGCGCAGGACAAATCGCAACTGGAAGATATTTATCTTCCTTATCGGCCAAAACGAAGAACCAAGGCGAAAATGGCGGCGGAAGCCGGACTGGATTCGCTTGCCGAGGCATTGCTGAAAAACCCTGAACTTGACCCTGAAGTCGAGGCGGCGAAATACCTGCGTCCCGCTTTCAGTACCGAAGAGGGAGACAATCCGGGGGTAGCCGATGTCAAGGCAGCGCTGGATGGCGCACGCCAGATTCTGATCGAAAAGTTCTCGGAAGAGGCATCTGTGATCAATGCCTTGAGAACCTGTCTTCAGGAGCATGGTGTCATCGAAGCGAAAGTAAATGAAGGAAAAGAACAGGAAGGTATCCGTTTTTCGGATTATTTCGATTATCAGGAAACGATCAAAACTATTGCGTCACACCGATTGCTCGCTCTGCTCAGAGGGCGGCGCGAAGAAATCCTGAACCTGAAAATAAGGCTCGATTCAGAAGAACAGCGCCCAAGATGGGATGATCCTTTCAATGCCTGCGAATTGAGAATAGCGGCAGCTTTCAATATCGCAAACAAGAACCGGCCAGCCGATAAATGGTTACTGGAATGTGTGCGGTGGGCATGGCGTGTCCGCCTGTCAACTCATCTGGAAACCGAATTGATGACCGGTTTGAGGGAAAATGCCGAGGCGGAGGCCATTTCGGTTTTTGCCCGTAATCTGAAAGCCCTGTTGCTGGCGGCGCCTGCGGGGCCTAAAGTGACGCTGGGACTTGATCCTGGTATTCGTACAGGTGTCAAAGTTGCCGTTGTCGACAGGACAGGGAAGGTTCTGGATACGGAGACCGTCTATCCCCACCAGCCCAGAAACGATTGGGATGGGTCGCTCAAGACGCTTTACAGACTGGTGCAAAAATATGACATTGAATTGATCGCTATCGGGAACGGGACTGCTTCACGTGAAACAGACCGCTTGGCTGCCGATCTTCTCCGAATGGTCGAAGGCAAAAAAATCGACAAGATCGTCGTTTCGGAAGCCGGTGCGTCCGTTTATTCCGCTTCCGAATATGCATCGCGTGAATTGCCGGATATGGACGTGTCCTTGCGTGGTGCCGTATCGATTGCCCGCCGGTTGCAGGACCCGTTGGCGGAATTGGTCAAAATCGATCCGAAATCGATCGGTGTCGGCCAGTATCAGCATGATGTTGCCCAGACAAAACTGGCAAGATCACTGGATGCGACAGTCGAGGATTGCGTCAATGCCGTCGGTGTCGATGTCAATACGGCATCCGTTCCTCTTTTGACACGTGTGTCAGGATTGACTGAAACGGTGGCGGAAAATATCGTGCAGTACAGAAACAAAAACGGACGCTTTGCCAGCCGTGCCGATCTGCGGGCCATTCCCCGTTTGGGTGACAAGACGTTCGAACTGGCGGCAGGTTTTTTGAGAATTCCTGACGGCGAGAATCCGCTTGATGCCTCGGCAGTCCATCCGGAATCGTATGAACTGGTTGAAAAGATTCTCGCAGACAGTCAGACCGATATTCGGAATGTGATCGGCAATGCAAGTTTGCTGAAAACCGTCAAACCCGAAAAATATGTGAGCGATCGTTTTGGAATTCCGACTATCGTCGATATTCTGAAAGAACTGGAAAAGCCAGGTAGAGACCCCCGTCCAGAATTTGTGAGTGCCCACTTCAAAGAGGGGGTAGAAGAGATGAAGGATCTTCGGCCGGATATGGTACTGGAAGGAGTGGTCACCAATGTGACGGCTTTCGGCGCATTTGTGGATATCGGTGTTCATCAGGATGGCCTTGTCCATATTTCGGCCTTGTCCGATAAATTTGTGAAAGACCCCCATCAGGTCGTCAGGACTGGTCAGGTCGTCAGAGTCAAGGTTGTCGAAGTCGACCTCCAGCGTCGCCGCATTGCCCTGACGATGAATCTGGCGGATAAAGTGGAACATCTTCCCCAAACCGGCGCAGGACGGAACTTCGGCCTGACCGGCAGGAAAAAAGAGCGACTGAACAAGCAGAATGGAAACAATGCCATGGCGGAAGCATTTGCAAAAGTGGGGAAAAGAATTTGATGTCGGTAGTGATAATGGCGCTATCATCATAAAAATTAAAAATGGATAGCCTGCATTTGGACAGATTATGATTGCACAACCGAAACGACTGATTATTGCCATCACCGGAGCCAGCGGTGCCATTTACGGTGTCCGGCTTTTACGGCTTCTGAACAATATCGACGATGTTGAAACACATCTTGTTGTGTCTGGCGCAGGAGAATTGACTCTGAAACATGAGTTGGGAATGAAGGTTGAAGAGCTCTTGTTGCTTGCCGATCACAGTTATGATGTGAATGAAGTAGGTACTGCCATTGCCAGTGGTTCTTTTAAAAGTGCCGGCATGATCGTGGCGCCCTGTTCGATGAAAACCCTGTCGGCTATCGCGCGTGGCTATTGTGACAATCTGATCACGCGTGCGGCGGATGTTGTTTTGAAGGAAAGACGCAGGCTGGTCTTGATGACGAGGGAAACGCCGCTGAATCTGGCTCATATCCGGAACATGGAAACGGTTACGGAAATGGGCGGTATCATCTACCCGCCTCTTCCGGCTTTTTACTGTCATCCTGTTTCTATAGAAGACATGGTCGACCAGACTGTCCGGCGGGTACTTGAGCTGTTCGATATAGCGGACGATCAGATAATCCGGTGGTCAGGCATGGTTTGAAAAATGTCTGACAGGGATTATCGGGAGTTGTGCCTGTCGTCCTGGTCGTTATCGGAATGCGAATTCCGGGCTGGTTTGAAAAGGGTAAGAGCCGAAAACAGATCCCATGCGGTTAAAAAGAGTGCCGCAATCATAGGCCCGATAACAAAACCGTTCAGACCGAACAGAGCCATTCCTCCAATGGTCGAGATCAGCACCAGATAGTCTGGCATTTGCGTGTCCTTGCCGACCAGTAAGGGGCGCAAAAAGTTGTCGATAAGGCCAATGACGAGAATGCCGAAGGTCAATAAAATGACGCCTTTCAGTATAGAACCGGTCAGAAGAAAATAAATGGCGACAGGTGCCCATACAACACCGGAGCCCGCAGGAAGCAGGGAAAGAACCGACATGATGGCTCCCCATAGCAGAGCGGCCTCAATACCGAGAAGCCAGAATATCAGGCCGCCGAGTCCCCCCTGTACAAGCGCGACGACAAGATTTCCTTTCACGGTTGCCCGTATCACTCCCATGAATTTTGTCAGCAGTCTGGTTTTCTGATTGTCAGCCAGAGGAATCTTGTTTCTGATTTTTTCCGACAGGTCGCGTCCATCCCTCAACAAAAAGAAAAGCAGATAGAGCATGACAAAAAAGCCGACTGTAAAATCGAGCACGTTTTGTCCGATGATGAAAACCCGGCTGCCCAGATATTGGCCGGTCACAAGAATGAGCCGGGTTGCTTCTTTTTGCAATTGCTCGAATGAGGAAATGCCGAAATGTTCCAGCAGACCCACTGCCCAGTCAGGAAGCTGGTTGATAAAGTGCTTGAAAGAGGCATCTGAATTAATTCTTTGGTTCAGTATTTTCTGGTAAAGAAGCGAACTTTCTTCGACGAGCGAACCTGCTACAACGATTAAAGGAATGATGACGATCAGCAGACAGATGGTCAGCGTCAGAAGTGCCGACAGATTCCTCTTTCCGGGCATTTTGCGCAGGAAGAAGTCGTTTACCGGCATGAAAAGAATGGCAAGAATGAATCCCCAGAATAATCCTCCATAAAATGGAAGCAATATCCAGAAAAAAGCCAGTGTCACTATCAATAGGAAAAAGAGGAACACTTTTCCGTGCAAATCGGACTGATTCATAAAACACTTTCTGACATTTCGTTTAGTGGGATGCCAAATCCTGCCCGAGTATATAGTACATCATGCCTCGAATGATGAACCATGATGAGATACATAAGCCGTCTATACCATGAGTCTGGATAATAAAATGCTGACAATTCATTCCGGTTTTTTGACAGCCATCAAATCGTTTTGCTTTGCTGGCAGCACACTATATTCGAAACCTTTGTGTTTTGGTGTCTTTAGGAGACGAATATGGCAACGAAAAACAGACGTCCAAAAAGATCCGGGTTGTCCGATTTAGACCGGTATGAATTATTGGGCTCCGATATTGAGTTTGAGCCTCTTGAAGAAACATATCTGGATGAGGAGGATTCCTTTTCGGAAATGTTTCAAAGACTGGAACGGGACAGATCACTCGGACATGACGAATCCTTCGGCTGACCCGTTCCTGAAAATGACGGGATTAAACCAGTCTTGCAATGTGCTGCATGCGCTCGCCTGCGAGGAGCATGACTGGCGGCACATCGATCAGGGTATGACAACCTGTCCCCATACGGGTAACGGCGCGTGCACAGGAAACCAGTACCTGTGATGTCAGGGCAGGATTGTCGATCTTCATTGTGAAGGCGAGATTCTGATTGGACGTCCGTCCGGATGCTCCGATTCTTTCCATCAACACCCCATGGGAATTGTCAGCGACCGCTTCCATTTCTGCCGGTGTCTTCACCTCACGGACGTCCAGTGGATCGTGACTGAAGTACGGGTCGCTCGCGAGGTCTTTTTTGATCTGTTCAAAAGATGCACCCTTTTCCGCCAGCACATAGACAAGTCTGGCATGGCGTCCGCCACCGATTGGAATCGTGATGGAAGTCGCGTCGGCGACGCCTTTGATAGCGCGTGCGGCGACTGAATGTCCCATTGAACGACCACGGCCAAAATTGGTAAATGTCGTTCCGGTTGGCGCCATCGCTTCAAACAGCGTGCGGAAAACCGAATCGGTGCCCGGATCCCAGCCGGCAGCCGTAATACAGGCGGTGTTGTTTTCTTTGGCGACTGCGTCCAGCTTCTTCACCAGTTCGGCAATATCGCTGTGAATATCGAAACTGTCGACGGTACGAATACCCCTGGACAGATAGAATCCGGCATCTTCCGGTACCGAGCGGGAAGGACCGCACAGGATGACGACGTCAGGTTTGCCTTTTTCCGCGACCAGTTTGTCAATAGATGCATAATCGGGGATGTTTCTGCGTTCCAGTGCCTGTGTTCCGAGAGACGATTCCCTGCGAATGATACCGAGGCATTCAAAATCAGGCGCACAGGTCAGGCAGTCAATGACGTGCCGACCAATATTTCCAAGGCCATGAACAGCTGCTTTGATAGTCGTCATACTTAATGTTCCTCTGTAAAACGGGTAATATTGAATTGGGGTAAATGTTGCCAGTAACTGACGAGTATAGGCGCACTTACTTTATGCAAGCAAGAAAAAATCGTACTAAAGTATAATGCACGATTATTTTAAAGAAATGCACTCCCGGACACTCGAAAAGACTATTCAATACAGTCTTGTCCCGACTGTATTTTTCGATATTTTTTCAAATAACTGACTTTTACTGGTAAGGGACATTTTTATGGCGCGTGCAGAATGGGGCTCACGTCTTGGTTTCGTGCTTGCAGCTGCTGGCTCAGCAATTGGGCTGGGAGCCATCTGGAAATTCCCTTACATTACTGCGCAAAACGGTGGTGGTGCGTTCCTTCTTATTTTCCTGTTGCTTGTTTTCACGCTGGGCATTTCCCTGATGATTGCCGAAATGCTAGTCGGTTCCGTGACCAAAAAAAGTCCTGTGGGAGCTTATCGCAAGCTTGGTGGCCGTACATGGTCTCTCGTCGGTTACATCGGTGTTTTATGCGGTTTTCTGATTTTGTCTTTTTACAGCGTTGTCGGTGGCTGGACGATCGCCTATATCGTGAAGTCGATCGATGGCGCAATTCTGACTGCCGATCCCAAAGCTTTATCAGGGATTTTCAGTTCGTTTATCGCCAATCCGGCAGAACCTCTCTGGTACCATGCCCTGTTCATGGGCGTTACGGCCGGTGTCATTCTGGCAGGCGTGCAAAAAGGCATCGAACAGGTCAGCAAATATCTGATGATCATGCTGTTTCTCCTGATTCTTGTCCTCATCGGCAGGGCGATTACCTTGCCCGGTGCCATTGACGGCGTCATTACCTTTCTGAATCCGGATTTTTCGAAGGTCAATGCCAGAATGATCATTGAAGCGATGGGACTTGCCTTTTTTTCCATGTCTCTCGGCATGGGATGTATGATTACTTATGGTTCCTATGCTTCAGACGATACCTATGTTCCCCATTCTGCCGGAAGCGTCATTACACTGACGACACTGATCTGTTTCCTGTCGGGGCTGATGGTTTTTCCTGCTGTTTTCGTCTTCGGTTTCGACCCTTCCGCCGGACCCGGGCTCACGTTTATTACCATGCCTGCCGTATTCTCGCAGATGGGCGGTGGCCAGTTTTTTGGTGTCCTTTTCTTTTTCCTGCTTTTTGTGGCCGCACTTACCTCGTCCGTTTCCCTGATGGAAGTGGTGGTCAGCTTTTTTATCGATGAATTCAATTTCCCACGGACAGCCACAACCATCGTCATGTCGATTTTGATGTTCGTCCTTGGAATCGGCGCGTCCCTGTCGTTGGGTGTGTGGAAGGAGTACAAATTATTTGGCAAGAATTTTTTCGACATTCTCGACTACGTCAGTTCCAACCTGATCATGCCTTTCGGAGGCATCATGGTAGCCATTCTGGTCGGATGGAAATCGTGGACTCTGGTATCGGAACACTTTGCCGGACAGGGCAGAAACCCGTGGTGGCTGCCATTGCTGAAATGGTTCCTGCGTATTGTGGCTCCACTGATGATTTTTGTGGTCTTGCTTCAGAACCTGTAAACAACCCGCATTCGGGAACGGCCGCCAGCGCGGTTTTCCGTCTTATCTGGGATCGCGGACAAAACGGTAACCGATCCCCGCTTCAGTCACCAGATGTTTGGGCATAAAAGCATTCTTTTCGACTTTTTTCCGCAAGTTGGCCATGTGCACACGGATGTAGTGCATGTCTTCGGTATGACCGGGGCCCCATACCGCTTTCAATAGCTGCTGGTGGGTGACGACCCGGTCCGGTTGCGAGGCCAGAAAGGTCAGTATCCGGTATTCAATGGGCGTCAGGTGAACCGGTTCGCCATTTTTTTCGACAAGACGGCGAACGGGATCGATACACACATCGGCAAAACGGATGGTCGGATCGTTGTTCGAACGTTGCTGGCGCCGTAACTGTGCCCGGACACGGGCGAGCAATTCTCCTGCTCCGAACGGTTTTTCGAGGTAATCGTCCGCTCCTCCATCCAGGGCTGAAATCTTGTCGTGTTCACTGTTTCTGGCGGACAGGACAATGACAGGAATGTCAGACCAGTTTCGCAAATCAGTAATGAAATCGAGTCCGTCACCGTCCGGCAGCCCGAGATCGAGGACGACCAGATCGGGGCGTCGCGTTCCCGCTTCTATCAGGCCACGTTTGAGTCCATCTGCCTCGAATACCTCATATCCTTCCGTTTCAAGGGCAAGCCTGACGAATCGGCGGATGTTGGATTCGTCTTCGATGGTCAGTATCCGGAGCCTGTTGTCCATTTTTTATTTATCGAGAAGATTGTCGGAAATATCAGGTGGAGACGAAAATGGCAGTTTCAACGTGAAACGGGCGCCCCCATTGTATCGGTTTTCGCCGTGAATGGAGCCACCGTGCGCTTTCATGATGGCTCTGGAAATGGCGAGTCCAAGGCCGACCCCCGGCGTCGCGTTTTCCTTGCTGCCTCTTTCGAATCTCTCGAAAATCGTATTTTCCCTTCCCCGGGGGAGTCCCGGGCCATGGTCGTCAATGGTAATAATGACGTTCTCATCCTGCCGGAATCCTCTTATATTGATGGATGAATGTGCTGGCGTGTATTTGCTTGCATTTTCAAGAATATTGGCGAGTACGCGTTCAATCAGCACGGCGTCAATATTCACCAGTGGAAGATTGTCATCCAGATGTACATTTATCGGGCGTTCCTGCAGCAAGGGCGAACACGAGGAAAGGGCACTGCCGATGACTTCTTCCAGAGGCTGCCATTGCCGGTTCAAGTGTACCGTTCCGGATTCGAGACGAGCCATGTCGAGAAGGTTATTGACAAGGTCGTTCATTCTCATTGCGGAGTGATGTATGGAATCGACAATCTCTTTTTCATTGGCTTTTGCATCGGGACTGGTCAGTTTCAGGGTGTCGGCCAGACCCACAAGGGCTGCCAGAGGTGTCCGGAGATCGTGGGAGATGGCTGACAGCAGCGAATTGCGCAGTTTTTCCGATTCCATCTGGACGGCGGTTTTCTGCGCAACGTCCAGATAGTGAATTCGTTCGATGGAAATGGCGAGCAATGATGCGCAAATATCGAGCAATCTTCTCTGTTCCGGTCCCAGAAAAGTGTCTTCATCCGGTTCGATAGCCAGGATACCCCGCAATCGCATGGTCGCTTTCAAAGGAATGACCAGACAGGAACTGGCAGGAAGGGTGTCGGTGCCGAGTCCTGCCGTAGTGCCGTGCTCGAATGCCCATTGCACAAGTGCCATATTCGGACTGGCTGTCGCCTTGTCCATTTTTTTCAGATGGTCATTGTCATCGACAATAAACAGGGCGCTTTTTGCACCGAATTCAGTATGGAGAAAACGTGCCGCTATTTCGGCGATTTGTTCGATCATTAAAACGCCGGAAAGATCACGGGACATTTCATACAGGCTACGTACCCGCCGTTCGCGTTCGGTTGCCGCATTGCCCTGCATTTTCAGATTGGCCGTCAACTGCCCGATAACGAGAGCGACGAACAGCATGACGATAAAAGTGATGATGAACTGGGTATCGCTGATCGCAATTGAAATACGTGGCGGGACAAAGAAAAAATCGAAAAAGAGCACATTGACGAAAGCCGCCAGTATCGCCGGTCCCCGTCCGTATCGCAAGGCAATTCCTGCTACTGCCAGAAGAAACAGCATCACGATGTTGATCAGATCCAGCAGGCCGATGAGAGGAACGGCGCATAATGTCGTGAGTGAACAGATCAGCAAAGTTGCCAGATAATTTTTCCACTCGATCTTGTCGGGTTCGAAGGTGAAATGTGGTTTTGGAATAGTGAACAACGACGATTCCGATACCGAAACCTGCAGGATATCGAGATCATCCGCTGCCTGTCCGATTTTTTGTGCAATCGTTTTTTCCCATGGCAAAAACCAGCGTTTTTTACTTCGTCCCAGAACGATTCTGGAGAGATTATGGTCTCTTGCATATCGGATCAGAGCTGAAGCCACGTCTGTTGCCGACTGGGTGGCAATCGTCGCCCCAAGATTGGCCGCCAGCTTGAGAACACGTGTTGCCCGTTCATAAAGGGTGCTGTCGACACTCGACTGCGAAGGGACTTCTACGAAAATGGCATGCCATGGTACACTCAGCTGGGCAGCCAGCCGGGCACAATTGCGAACCACTTTTTCACCGGACTGGTCAGGCTTGACACAGGCCAGAAGCGATTCACGGTTTGGCCACACCGTCGTGCTCGCGTTTTTCAGGCGATAAGCCTGCATCTCCCCATCAATGCGGTCGGCCGTCCGGCGCAAAGTCAGCTCACGCAGCGCGAGAAGATTGCCTTTTCTGAAAAAATTCCTGGAAGCCAGTTTTGCCTGTTCAGGCAGATACATTTTGCCCTGCTTCAGCCGCAAAATCAGTTCGTCAGGCGGCAGATCGACGACGATGACTTCTTCGGCATGGTCAAAGATGCGGTCGGGGACGGTTTCGCGAATCGGAATGCCGGTAATGCGTGTCACGATGTCATTCAGGCTTTCAAGATGCTGGACGTTCATCGTTGTCCAGACATCGATACCGGCCATAAGAAGTTCTTCCACGTCCTGCCAGCGTTTCGGGTGTCGGGAACCCGGTACATTGGTGTGAGCCAGTTCATCCAGAAGAACAAGGGCATTCGGATGGGATTTGCCGAATTCCAGTGCCTGATCGATATCGAATTCCTCCAGTTCCCGATCCCGGTAAGGGATTTTTTTCAGCGGCTGGTGTGGAAGGCCTTCCGTCAACATGGCCGTTTCGGAACGGCCATGTGTTTCGACAATGCCGATGACAAGCGGCACATTCTGTTTCAGTGCTTCATGAGCGGCAGAAAGCATGGCGTAGGTTTTGCCGACACCTGCCGAAGCACCGAAAAATATTTTCAGGCGCCCTTTTTTCGATTGCGCTTCATCCGCATTGACCTGCTTCAAAAGCAGGTCGGGATCGGGACGTTGATCGCTCATAAGTTGGTCATTCGCATGTGAATTATGTCAGCGTTTTTCAATTTCCATTATCGGGAAAGGTCGGCTACGGAAATATTACCAGTATCCATATCGTCAAGCGCAAGATTTAATTCAAGTACATTGACCATGGGTTCACCCAGAAATCCCATTTGAATCCCTTTTGCATGATTTTCGACCAGATTCTGGACTTTTATTTCCGAAATATTCCTGATGCGCGCAATCCGTTTGACCTGATAATCGGCTGCCGCCCTGCTGATATGCGGGTCAAGTCCGCTGGCGGAACTCGTAACCAGATCGACAGGAACCGGATCAGCGTTGTCTGGATCGGCGGCTTTGAGTTTGGCAATGCGTTCTTTCACGTTGTTGGCGAGTTCCGGGTTTGCAGGGCCCAGATTGGAACCGCCGGACGCTTCGGCATTGTATGGATGGCTTGCCGTGGCAGAAGGCCTTCCCCAGAAATATTTCGGGTCGGTAAAGTTCTGTCCGATCAGGCGCGAACCGACTGCCTGACCGTTTTTCATGATCAGGCTGCCGTTCGCTTTTTCCGGAAAAATGGATTGGGCGATGCCGGTTATCAGAAAAGGATAGGCCAGTCCGGTCACAAGGGTCAGCATGGTGATCAGAATCACGGCAGGATAAAGCGTTTTCATCAAAAAAGAGAATATTTTAAAAGTCATGTTTTCCATAATATTGACTCCTGTTTTTCAAATCAGCCCGGAAAAGGAAAGGAATAAATCGATCAGTTTGATGCCGATGAACGGGGTGATGATGCCGCCCAGTCCGTAAACCATCAGATTGCGGCGCAACAGGGCAGCGGCACCTACCGGACGGTATTTGACGCCTTTCAAAGCGAGCGGAATCAGAAAGATGATGATGACCGCATTGAAAATGACGGCGCTTAAAATCGCGGAAGCCGGACTTGCCAGTCTCATCAGATTCAGGGCTTCCAGCTGGGGATACGTCGCCACAAAAGCGGCTGGAACGATGGCGAAATATTTGGCGATATCGTTCGCAATGCTGAATGTGGTCAACGAGCCGCGGGTAATCAGCATTTGTTTGCCTGTTTCGACAATTTCAATCAGCTTGGTCGGGTTGCTGTCCAGATCGACCATATTGCCCGCTTCCTTGGCTGCCTGGGTGCCTGAATTCATGGCAACGGCCACATCCGCCTGTGCCAGCGCAGGTGCGTCATTCGTGCCGTCGCCTGTCATGGCGACCAGATGCCCTTCGGCCTGATAATCGCGTATCAGTTGCAGTTTGGCCTCAGGAGTGGCTTCAGCCAGAAAGTCGTCAACCCCTGCTTCTGCGGCGATAGCCGCTGCGGTCAGGCGGTTGTCACCGGTGATCATGACCGTTTTGATACCCATTTGACGCAATTCGGCAAATCGTTCCCTGATGCCGGTTTTAACGACATCTTTCAGTTCGACGACACCCAGAGGTTTACCGTTTTCAGCGACGACCAGCGGAGTGCTACCCGAAAGTGCCACTTCATCGACAATCGACTGGAGAGAATGGGGATACGGATTGCCAAGCGCTTCGGTATATTTTTTGATTGCGTCAGAGGCTCCCTTTCTGATTTTCCGGCCATCAGCAAGATTGACGCCGCTCATTCGGGTCTGGGCAGTAAACGGAATAAAAACCGTTCCCTGATCCGTTTCTTTCATATCGCTCAACTGGTATTTTTCTTTTGCGAGTGTGACGATACTCCGGCCTTCCGGTGTTTCATCGGCAAGTGAGGCCAGACGGGCAGCATCAGCCAGTTCGGTTTCGCTTATGCCGGAAACAGGAATGAAACAGCTGGCCTGCCGGCTGCCGAGTGTGATCGTTCCGGTCTTGTCCAGCAAGAGGACATCGACATCCCCTGCCGCTTCGACGGCACGTCCCGATGTGGCAATGACATTCGTTTGCATCAGTCGGCTCATGCCTGCGACACCGATCGCCGAAAGCAGTCCGGCAATTGTCGTTGGAATCAGACAGACCAGTAATGCAACCAGCACGATGAGACTGACAGGATGTCCCATGCCGGATTGAAGTACGGAAAATTCCGAAAAAGGCAGTAGTGTGACGACAACGCCCAGAAACACGATTGTCAGGGCAACCAGAAGAATCGTCAGGGCGATTTCATTCGGTGTTTTCTGACGTTTTGCGTTTTCGACCATGGCGATCATCCGGTCAACGAAGGTTTCGCCGGGATTGACTGTGACTCTGACAACAATGCAGTCGGACAATACTTTCGTGCCGCCGGTGACAGCTGAAAAGTCGCCGCCCGATTCACGGATGACAGGAGCCGATTCGCCGGTGATGGCGCTTTCATCGACCGAGGCCGATCCATCCACGATTTCACCGTCGGCAGGAATGAAATCGCCTGCCGGGACAAGAACCAGATCGTTTTTTCGCAGATTACCGGATTCAACGAGCTGGTATGGCACCGCATTCAAGGCAGCACCGGGTGTGAAAATACCCAGTATATGTTTTGCCCAGATTGTCTTTTTCAGGCTGCGCAAACTGGCCGCCTGAGCCTTGCTACGGCCTTCCGCCAGCGCTTCGGCAAAGTTGGCAAATAGAACAGTGAACCATAGCCACAGGGAAATGCCCAGCGTCAAAAAGTTGAATTGAAGACAAGTCAGCACGATAGTGAAAATGCTGCCGATGTATACGACAAACATAACCGGGTTGCGTAACTGGACACGCGGGTTCAGTTTTTTGAAAGCCTCGCCAATGGCAGGCATGAGAAGTGCCGAATCAAATAAAGGTAAAGTCTTGCGAGTCATGATTTTCACTCCTTAGTGAGCCCATAACATCAGGTGTTCGACAACCGGGCCCAGAGCCAGTGATGGAACGTAATTCAACAAGCCGATCAGAAGTACCGTCATAATCAGCAAAGTGATGAACAACAGACCATGTGTCGGAAGCGTACCGCTGGTGACGGCCACTTTCTTTTTGGCTGCCATCGAGCCTGCGATAGCCAGAACAGGGATGATTCCGCCGAATCGGCCCAGCCACATGGCAGCTGCCAGCATGTAGTTATAAAATGGCGTGTTGGCAGACAACCCGGCAAATGCACTGCCGTTGTTATTGGCGGCGGAAGTGAAGGCGTACAGGATTTCAGTGAATCCATGCGGTCCCGGATTGAGGACGCCCGCAATTCCGGCGCTTGTCATGGCTGCCACTGCTGTTCCAGGCAGGACGACCAACGGGGTAAGCAAAATGGCTATGCAGGCCATTTTCATATCGAAAACCTCGATCTTCTTGCCAAGATATTCCGGCGTTCTGCCAATCATGAGACCGGCAATGAAGACCGCCATAATGGCGAATACAAGCATGTTGTAAAGGCCGGTGCCGACACCTCCGAATACCACTTCGCCCAGTTGCATCAGAATCAGGGGAACTGCACCACCGAGCGGAGTCAGAGAATCCATCATCGCGTTGACCGCGCCGCAGGAGGCGCCTGTGGTGACGGCTGCAAACAGGCCGGTTCCGACAATACCTAGCCTGATTTCCTTACCTTCCATATTGCCACCTGCCTGGGCAATGCTTGCCATCTGGTCGATACCCAATCGCGACAGGACAGGGTTGCCCATTTGTTCGAAATAGATGACGGCTATGGCAAAGACAATAAAGATCAGGTACATGGCGGTCATAACGGCAATTCCCTGACGCATGTCACCGGCCATCCGTCCGAAAGTGAAGCATAAGGCGGCCGGGATCAGGAAAATGCAGATCATTTGCAAAAAGTTCGATAAAGGTGTCGGATTTTCAAACGGATGCGCGGAATTGGCGTTGAAAAAACCGCCCCCGTTAGTGCCCAGCAATTTGATGGAAAGCTGTGATGCCACCGGACCCATAGGCAAGGTCTGTGTCTGCGAATGAACGGTTTCCAGCTTTGTCTGTCCGTTTGCATCCGGAAAGGTTTCACCTTCCGTAGAAGTGGCAGGAACCCGCCAGTTCAGGCTTTCTACTGTCTGTACCGTCGTGTATGGAGACAGGTTCTGCAAGACGCCCTGTCCGGCAAACAGCACAGAAAAAATGATGGAGAGCGGCAACAGAATCCAGAGCGTCGTTCTCGTCAGGTCAACCCAGACGTTTCCAATGGTTCTGGCGGATTTTCTGGCGAATCCACGGATCAGGGCGATCACGACGACGATGCCGGTGGCTGCTGACAGAAAATTCTGGACGGTCAGAGCCATCATCTGGGTGAAGTAACTCATCGCCGATTCACCGCTATAGCCCTGCCAGTTGGTATTGGTGACGAAACTGACGGCCGTATTAAGCGATGAATCCGTCGAAACACCGGAAAATTCCTGCGGGTTGAAAGGAAGATAAAGCTGGAATTTCTGGATGACGAATACCAGCAAAAGACCGAGCAGGTTGAAAATCACGAGCCCGATACAATAAGAAACCCATCCCGTTTCTGTCCGGGGGTCAATTCCCAACAGTCTGTAAAACGGTTTTTCTATGAAACTGCCCAGTCTGAACCGGCCGCTCAAAACGACATCGATCACCTTGCCGACTGGCCAGGCGAGAATAAACAGGGCAAGCGTAAAAAATACGATCAACATCCATGCCTGAGATGTCATGAGAAGTCCTCCGGTCGCAGCAGAACGGCAATCAGGTAAATGAACAACAGGACGGCCAGAATGGCCGCAAAAACAATCAATCCGTCCATGTATCCCTCTTCTTTCCTCTACGACGTAAAAAAATAAAAAACGTGAAGCGATGATTTCAGTTCATATGTTACGAAGGATGGGATCAAGAAAATGAAAAGACTCTTTGACAGGGAATCAAGAAAGTATCAAGAAAGCATGTTTGAAAAGAAGCCGGGATGGGTGTGAAAAAAACAATCGACTCATGTATCATCTGGGAAGTTGCCATCAGGTAATCAAGCGACTTGCACAAACTGGCAGGATAAGGGCATTTTTCATTTGCCTTATTGGATATGTCACCGGATTCGAGAGATTGGAGCTTATGCTGAACAAGGAATTGATCTTGACGATCATGAATGAAATCGAAGATCTCATTTACGTGGCAGATATCAATACTTATGAATTGCTCTATATGAACGAGAAAGGTTCGCGTCTGTTCGGAATCACTGATTTCAGGAACAGGAAATGTTACGAAGCACTCCAGAACCGGAGTGATCCTTGTCCATTCTGTACGAATTCACGTCTGGGCATGGATTCCTTTTATACCTGGGAGTTCATGAATCCGGTTGTCGATCGCTACTATCTTTTGAAAGACAAGCTGCTTGCCTGGAATGGACGTACGGTTCGCATCGAAATTTGTACCGATATTACGGATAAACAGCTTGCGACGAAAACGATTGAGCGAAAATTGCAGATTGAAGAAATTCTGCTTCAATGTATCCGGGATCTATCGACAGAGCCTAATATCGAAGTCGCCGTCAATCAGCTTCTGCAGACTATCGGCGAATTTCATGATGCCGGGAGGGCTTATATTTTCGAATTTGATTACTGTAACGCCATCATCAACAATACGTACGAGTGGTGTTCTTCAGCCGTGACGCCACAGCTGGATAACCTCCAGAATGTTCCGATTGAATTGATCGATCACTGGATCAGGCAATTCAAGTCGACCGGTCATTTTTATATATCGTCTCTGGATGCCGCTGACAAGCAAAGAGGTCCTGAATACGACGTGCTTGCGGCACAGAATATCGACAGCCTGATGGCAACGCCTTTATACGATGAAGGAAAGATTATCGGGTTTTTGGGGATAGATAATCCAAAAGCCTATACCAGCGATTTTTCCCTGCTCGAGTCCATTACCTATTTCATTCAGACCGACGTCAAGAAAAGAAAAATTTTGCAACGTCTTGAGCACCTCAGTTATACGGATGCCCTGACGGGACTTGGAAACAGGAATAAGTACATTCAATTTCTGCATAAAATGGAAGAAGGCCATCCGAAGTCAGTTGGCATCGTTTTTCTCGACATCAATGGTCTGAAGGAAGCCAATGACAAGTACGGACATGATTATGGCGACCAGTTGATCGTAAAAACGGCCGATATCCTCAATTTCGTTTTTGAAGACAATGTTTTCCGGATTGGTGGCGATGAATTTATTGCATTCGGTATCGATATCGCAAGAGATGCATTCGATGAGGACGTATCAAAGCTTCACAAGCTGTTTAATGAAGAAGAATGTTGCAATGTCTCTTTCGGATCTACCTGGAAATCGGACGATTTCGATGTGGGAGACCTGATTTCGTATGCAGACAGGCTCATGTATATCAACAAGCAGTCCTATTACAGTTCCACAAAACATGGAAACCTGTCCTATCGGGCGGATATGACAGTCAAATTGCTGGCAGCCATTAAAGAAGGCGAATACCTCATTCATCTGCAACCCAAGGTCAATTTGGAAACAATGGATGTTTGTGGAGCGGAAGCATTGATTCGCAGGCAGGACGCAACAGGAAAACTGATCATGCCTTCCCGGTTCGTGCCGTTACTGGAAGAAGAAAGCATTATCCGGCACATTGATCTGTATGTCCTTGAAAGAGTCTGTCAGCTGCTTTCGGAATGGAAAAACAAGGGATATGAACGCATACCGGTTTCAGTCAACCTTTCACGAATCACATTGATGGAAGACGGTATCGTTGAAAAACTGGTAGCGGTGTGTGACAAATACAATACCCCTCATGGCCTGATTGATATAGAAGTGACCGAAAGTACCAGTAAAATGGAGTCATCTACATTGATTTCGCTATCTAAATCCATTAAATCGGCGGGTTTTACCTTGTCGCTCGATGATTTCGGTTCCCAATATTCGGATTTTGCTATTCTCACACTTATCGATTTCGACATGATCAAGATCGACAAGCAATTGATCGATGAAATCGAAAATAACGAAAAATCGAGGATTTTACTGAAACATTCGATCAATATCTGCCGCGAGATGAACGCGGTTGCGTCGCTGGCAGAAGGGATCGAAACGGAAAAACAACATCTTCTCTTGAAAGAGTTCAACTGCAACTTCGGTCAGGGATATTACTATTCCAGGCCAATTGACGTTGAAAAGTTTGAAAAGACATTCATGTCCGGCAGAATGGCGAGCCCTGAGAAGTCATGAAAAGCAGGGACATCGAAGCGGGTTGAACGGACGCCTGAACATGGGCGAAAAGAAAAAAGCCACGGGGCCATTCTTCAAACCGAATGACCCCGGACCCTCTTTAGGCAACTTGAGTAAGCTTGACTTCGTCTTTCATGGAACCGGTTTCATAAAGACGCTGGTGCCATGACAATGCTTTTTCCAGAACATGGGGGGTTTGGCCGCCACGCAGATTGGCTTCTGCCACATATTCCTGGAGCATGGTCTTGTATTCACCCTGAACGCAATTATTGATAATTGCCTGGGCACGTTCACGTGGAGCCAGTCCGCGCAAATCGGCAAGACCAACTTCGGTAACCAGAATGTCCACATCGTGTTCGGTATGATCGACATGCGGAACCATCGGCACGATACTGGAAATCAGGCCATCTTTTGCGACCGATTTGGTGACGAAAATAGCGGTATGGGCGTTGTGGGTAAAGTCACCGGAACCACCGATACCGTTCATCATATGCGTTCCCATGACATGGGTCGAATTGACATGACCGTAGATGTCAACTTCAAGCGCGGTATTGATCGTGATGAGACCCAGACGCTGAACGACTTCAGGATGATTCGAAATCCGTTGTGGGCGCAGCAGGATATGGTCTTTGTATTTGGCAAAATTTCCGAACACTTCCCTGCTTTTCTTGTCGGACAGGGTAATGGCGGTAGCTGCAGCAAAGTCCATCATGCCTGCATCGATCAGCTCGAAAGTCGAATCCTGCATGACTTCCGAATACATGGTCAGGTGTTTGAACGGTCCGGTCTTCAGGCCGGACATGACAGCGTTGGCGATGGTGCCGATACCTGCCTGCAAAGGACGCAGACTTTCCGTGAGGCGACCTTGCTTGATTTCGTTCTTGAAAAATTCGATCAGATGTCCTGCGATCTGCGCCGTTTCGGCATCGGGTGGCAGGTTCTGGGACGGTGTGTCCATCTCGTCAGTGATGACGATGGCTGCAATTTTTTCTGGCGGAATACGAATGCCGATGGAGCCGGCCCGATCGCTTGGCTTCATGATATTGATGGGGACGGCAGTCGGGAAGTGGGTAGCGCAGTAAATATCGTGTGCACCTTCCATTTCCAGAGGATAGCTGAGATTAAGCTCGATAATGACTTTGTCAGCCGTTTCCGCAAAGATTTCATTGTTGCCGACGGAGGCCGTTGGAATGATTTCGCCATTTTCGGTAATGGAAACGGCTTCAAGGATGGCAACGTCAACTTTTTTGACCTGTTGCTTGCGCAGCTGTTCACCGGTTTCCGACAGGTGATTGTCAACATACATGACTTCGCCACGGTTGATGGCATTGCGCAAGGTGCGGTCAGTCTGGAACGGCGCGCGTTTGGACATAATGCCGGCATTGGCCATGGCACTGTCAACGTCGTTACCCAGTGATGCACCCGTGACAACGGAAATTTTTAGAGGATGTGTCGCAGCCCGTTTGACGATGGCATGAGGAACGCTTTTTACAGAACCGGCTAGCGTAAAACCGCTCATGCCCACCTTCATGCCGTCCTTGATAAATTCAGCGGCGGCTTCCGGGCTTGTCACCTTTTTTCTTAATTCAGGCAAACGAATGCGTTTTTGCAAAACATCAGTATTCATGGCACTTTGTTCAGATAAGTTTAATACTCTGTAAACCCCCTGATATTTCAGGGCGTGGCCTCGATTTGAAAACCGGCGTATTTCAGGTCGTCGGTCTTGCTTAATTCAATAACAGTCAATCCAGGTAAACGCGAGCATCTGAACTTCTGGCAACCTGATCGCATGAGCGACGTGAAAACTCCAGAAGCTGAAATCGCCGAAGTATAACACCGGATTTTAAAAACACATAATATCGCAATAAAAAAATCTATAGGAATATGATTTTTTTATCACAACAAACAAAACGGTACTTATGACTTCAAATGATTGGTCTAGTAGTCTGATACTTCTCAGGAAATATAAAAGAACAGCAGATCCGATTACAAGTAATATCTCATTTCAATATCAACTCAGTAGCACCTGAAACTGCAGAAAAGTGGTGCCGGCTGCAGGACTTGAACCCGCCACCCCATGATTACAAATCATGTGCTCTACCAGATGAGCTAAGCCGGCACTTGAAAAACGGTTATTCTACATTATTTAATTCTGGTTAAGGTAGGTTGTTTCGGTTTTTTTGTCGGTTCTTTATCCGTTTCCGGTGCCGTCTCGAATTCCGGTTGTGTTTGTGTCATTTCAAAAGCCATCCCCTGACCGTTTTCACTGGCGTATATGGCGATGACATTGTCAACAGGAATATAAATATCCTGAGGCACTCCTCCGAAACGTGCCCTGAACTGAATGGCGGCATTATCCATTTTCAGGGCATTTGTCGCTTCGTAACTGATATTCAGTACAATCTGGCCCTCGCGCACAAACTGCGTCGGGACTTTGACTGAAGAAGTGACCTGTACCGCTATATAGGGAGTGAAGCCACTGTCCATACACCATTCATGGATGGCGCGAAGCATGTAAGGTTTTGTAGAAATTTCTGCCACGGTTCCCCCCTTTTTTATCCGGGAATGTTTATCTGCGCATGACCTTTTCAGGTGGCGTCAACGCTTCGATGTACGCCGGACGGGAGAAAACGCGTTCAGCGTATTTCATCAATGGAGCGGCGGTTTTCGACAGTTCGATTCCGTAATAGTCCAGACGCCAGAGCAACGGGGCCAGCGCGACATCCAGCATGGAGAATTCATCGCCGAGAACGTATTTGCTTTTCTGGAACAGTGGAGAAAGGGCTGTCAGGTAATCCCTGATCTGGACACGGGCTTTTTCATGATTGACGGCCGCATTGTCTGATTTGTCGTTTTCAAGCGTGTTGACGTGGACGAACAGTTCTTTTTCACAATTGAAAAGCATCAGACGTGCTCTGGCACGCATTAATGGATCGGCAGGCATCAGCTGTGGATGCGGAAAACGCTCGTCAATGTATTCATTGATGATGTTGGATTCGTAAAGGATAAGTTCCCGTTCAACAAGAATGGGGACTTGTCCGTATGGATTCATGGCCGATATTTCTTCTGGTTTGTTGAAGAGGTCGATATCCCTGATTTCAAAATCCATTCCCTTTTCGAAGAGGACAAACCGGCAACGTTGCGAGAAAGGACAAGTTGTTCCTGAATAGAGAACCATCATGGTTGTTGTTCCTTTAAATCAGAAGAAAAAACGTATAAAAGAATGCATCAAAAGGTGCAAATGAAGCCTTTAATGATAAAGAGTTCGTCAACTCCGAAAACGATATCGGGTAAAACGGGCTAAATCGGCAGTGCACAAAAATGACTAATAACTGCGTATTATAGAGAAGTGATACACGCATTTAAAGCCTTGGCGTTTTTTTGATTGCCGGATCAGGCGGGATTGTCGATATCGACAAATTGATGGTGGATGCCGAAACGTTCAGCCAGCAGGGTTCCGAGTGCATTGATGCCATAACGTTCCGTAGCATGGTGACCACACGCCAGGTAGGCGATGCCATATTCACGTGCCTCATGTACGGTTCGCTCGGACACTTCACCACTCAGGAATATGCTCGCATTCCTCATGGCGGCATCCGGAAGCAAATCCTGTGCCGCGCCTGTACACCATCCGATCGTTTCCAGTTTTTGTTGCGTATCGCCGACTACCAGCGGTGTCCTGTTCAGGCGTTTTTCAATCAGGTCCGCCAGCTCGCCAACCGTGGTGATGGCCGGATTCATCATTTGGCCCAGCCAGCCGATATCGTTTTCTCCGAATCGTCCGATTGGCCTGAAATCGAGAACTTTTGCGAGTTGAACATTATTGCCCAATTCGGGGTGGCAATCGAGCGGAAGGTGATAGGCTATCAAATTGATGTCGTGTTCCAGGAGGAGCTTGATTCGTTTTTTTTTGGGGCCGACGATACATTCGTTTTCATTTCGCCAGAAGTAACCATGATGGACAAGAAGGGTATCGGCATGCAGGTCAATAGCCGCTTCAATCAGGGCCAGACTTGCAGTTACGCCACTAACTATGGAAGAAATGTCGGGCTGGCCTTCCACTTGCAGGCCATTTGGACAATAATCACGAATAAGTGAAATTTTTAATTCATCGGCCAGAAATTTAAGGACTTCGTTTCTGTCTACAGTTTTTTGAACTTTTTTTTCATTCATCATTATGCGACGTCTTTGGCTGTTGTTTGCCCAAACTATAACAGTTTGTCTTGCCCTCTGGTTTATTGTGGCGACGCTGAAACCCGAGTGGCTGGATCTGAACCGTAAAGCATTGACTCCCGATGTCACAGTTGGTTCCGGTGAAGTCATCCCGGCGCAGTCGTCCTATCGTGAAGCGGTGACGCGCGCGATGCCTGCGGTTGTCAATATTTATACAACCAAGGAAGTCAGACAGCCGCAGAGCCCGCTTCTGGACGATCCATTTTTGAGGCGTTTCTTCGGGGAGCGGTTTGGCGATACGGAAAAACAGATGAGCCTTGGTTCCGGTGTCGTGGTGAGCCATGACGGTTACATCATGACCAACAATCATGTGGTCGAAACGGCGGACCAGATCGAAGTGGCGTTCGAAGACGGCAGAAAGGCTTCCGCCAAGCTGGTGGGCACCGATCCCGACACGGATCTGGCTGTTATCAAGATCGATATGCCAAACCTGCCTGCCATTGCTTTCGCGGACGTCGACAAGGCAAAGGTCGGCGATGTGGTTCTGGCAATCGGCAATCCTTTCGGCGTCGGCCAGACCGTGACGATGGGGATCATTTCAGCGCTGGGCAGAAGCCAGCTGGGTATCAATATTTATGAGAATTTCATACAGACCGATGCCGCGATCAATCCCGGCAATTCGGGCGGTGCACTGATCGACACCAGTGGCAATCTGCTGGGCATCAATTCAGCCATTTATTCCCGTAGTGGCGGTTCACTGGGTATCGGATTTGCCATTCCTGTGTCCACCGTGAAAATGGTTATGGATTCGATCATCACCAAAGGTCAGGTCGTTCGGGGCTGGATCGGTGTCGAACCACGGGATATCACACCTGAACTGGCCGACAATCTGGGACTTCCCAAAAAGGATGGCGTGATTATCGCGGCAGTCCTGAAAAACGGTCCTGCCGACAAATCGGGCATCCGTCCCGGCGATATCCTGATTTCGATTGCAGAAAAGCCGATTTCGAATATGGCCGAAATGTTCAATCTGATCGCCCAATTGCAACCCGGAACCCAGACAGACATGATCGTTCTGAGGGATAACAAGGAGGTTAAGCTTAATGTCGGTGTCGGAAAACGGCCACTGAAAAAACGGCAGGAAACAGATGAATAAGGATAAATGAAAAAGAAAGGCATCGTGAAGATGCCTTTTTTATGTCTAGTGAGGAATTTTCCAGGGACGGGGGCCGCCCATTAAATGGATGTGCATGTGATAGACGTCCTGTTTGCCGTCCGGACCGGTATTGACGACGATACGGAAGCCGCCCTCCGGCGAGCCCTCTTCCGCTCCTGTGACGGCGATTCCGTGTTCTTTGGCCAGTTTCGGGATCAGCGCCATCATTTCACCGAGCAATGCGGCGTCGCTGTCCTCGCAATGCGACAGAGTCGGAATATGCTTTTTCGGGATAATCAGCAGATGAACGGGAGCGGCAGGATGAATATCCTTGAAGACCTTGATCTTCTCGTTTTCAAAAACAGTGGTCGATGGTATTTCATTAGCGACGATCTTGCAGAAAATACAGTCATCCATGACTTTCCCCTCAAAAGTTCTCGTTTTCAGTATCAGGATTTCTGGCGGGACGCTTTTTCCTCGATTCCCGACAGACCTTCGCGTCTTGCCAGTTCATTCAGTACGTCACCGGCAGTCAGGCCGTATTGGGCCAGCATCACCATGCTGTGAAACCAGAGGTCGGCACATTCATAAACCAGTTTCGATGCAGGCATGTTGTTGCGCACATCCTTGGCTGCCATGACCGTCTCGGTCGCTTCCTCGCCGACTTTTTTCAAAATGGCATCGTCACCCCTGGCGAACAGCTTGCTGACATAGGATTTCTCGGGGTCTCCGCCATTCGACAATTTGCGGGATTCGATGACGGCGGTCAGGCGTTCAAGTATATCGTTCATTTGTAAATTTCCGATGGGTCTTTCAATACAGGGTCGACAGCTTTCCATTCGATATCTCCGGACTTTTGCAGTTGCTGGTAAAAACAGGATTGGCGACCGGTATGGCAGGCCAGCCCTTTTTGTTCAACCAGATAAATCAATGCATCGTTGTCGCAATCCATACGGATATCGACAATTTTCTGGATATGTCCGGATTCCTCGCCCTTGTGCCAGAGTTTCTGGCGCGAGCGACTCCAGTACACCGCTTCTCCGCACTCGACCGTTTTTGCCAGAGCCTCACGGTTGATCCAGGCAAGCGTCAACACGTCGCGCGTGGATGCTTCCTGCGTGATGACGGGAATCAGTCCCTGTTCGTTCCATTCGATGGTATCGAGCCAGTCTGTGTTTTTCATAAGCGTACCGGAATATTTCGTTCTGACATGAATTTCTTGGCCTGTTGAACCGTATATTCTCCATAATGGAAAATACTGGCAGCGAGCACAGCATCGGCGTGCCCTTGCTGTACACCGTCTGCCAGATGCTGCAAATTGCCGACACCACCGGAAGCGATAACGGGGATGTTGACAGCGTCCGATACGGCCCGTGTCAATTCAAGATCGAATCCGCTCTTGGTGCCATCCTTGTCCATACTGGTCAGCAGGATTTCGCCTGCTCCGAGCTGTGCCATTTTCCTGGCCCATTCGATCACTTCCAGGCCGGTCGCGTTGCGGCCACCATGCGTGAAGATTTCCCAGCGGCCCAGCGAAACCTGTTTGGCGTCAATGGCAACCACAATACATTGTGATCCGTATCGCGAAGAAGCATCGGCGACAAGCTGGGGATTGGTCACGGCCGATGTGTTGATGCTGACCTTGTCCGCTCCGGCATTCAACAGCCTTCTGACGTCTTCGACGGTGCGGACGCCACCCCCGACCGTCAACGGGATAAAAACCTGTGAAGAAACGTCTTCAATGATATTCAGAATCAGATCCCTCTGGTCGCTTGAAGCGGTGATGTCCAGAAAGGTCAGTTCATCCGCCCCCTGATCGTTGTATCGACGGGCGATTTCAACGGGATCGCCTGCGTCTTTCAGTTCGACGAAATTAACACCCTTGACGACCCGTCCGGCGGTCACGTCAAGGCAGGGGATGATTCTTTTGGTAAGCATAAATTCAGTAATCCCGATAGTGGCGATTCAGTCTCCGGACAATTCATCCGCTCTGGCCTGGGCTTCTTCCAGATTCAGGGTGCCTTCGTAAATGGAACGTCCGCATATCACGCCTTCGATTCCTTCGCCCTGAACTTCGCACAAGGCTTCGACGTCCTTGATGTTGTGGACGCCGCCAGAGGCAATGACAGGCACTTTCACTGCCCGGGCCAGTTTGACGGTCGCTTCGACATTCACGCCGCCCATCATGCCGTCACGTCCGATATCGGTATAAATGACCGATTCAACGCCGAAACTTTCATATTTTTTGGCCAGTTCGACCACATCGTGTCTGGAGAGCTTGCTCCAGCCATCCGTGGCGACCTTGCCGTCTTTCGCATCCAGTCCGACGATGATCTGTCCCGGAAAGGCACTGCAGGCATCCTGCAGAAATCCCGGATTCTTGACGGCAGCCGTTCCGATGATGATGTAAGACAGGCCGTGGTCAAGATATCGTTCAATGGTGTCGAGATCGCGAATTCCCCCACCCAGCTGTACGGGTATTTCTTCCAGATCGTTGTCTTCGGCAAAATCCTGCACTACCTGAAGGATGTTTTTGACGGCAGACTCATTGACAGGTTTGCCTGCGAAAGCACCGTTCAGGTCAACCAGATGAAGACGTCTTGCGCCCTGTTCAAGCCAGTGCAATGCCATTTCAGCCGGATCTTCCGAAAATACAGTGGCCTGATCCATATCGCCCTGTTTCAGGCGGACACAGGAACCATCTTTCAAATCAATAGCGGGAATAAGCAACATGATTAAACAAAAATCAATATAGGTTAAGGGTTGATAAAACTGTCAGGGATTCCAGTGTATGAAATTTTTATACAGTTGCAAACCGACATCCGCGCTTTTTTCCGGATGGAATTGCGTTGCGAAAATATTGTCGCAGGCGATAGCGCTACAGAATGGCGTGCCATATTCCGTTTCACCGACCATATGATCGGCTTGTTCCGGTACGGCATAAAAACTGTGGACGAAATAAAAGAAACTCTTGTCGGCAATACCATTCCACAAAGGATGTGGCTGGCTTTGCCGGACCTGATTCCATCCCATTTGGGGAACTTTGTAACGCGATCCGTCTTCCTGAAGCTGGCTGTCGAGCTTGAATCGGATGACCTTGCCGGGCAACAAGCCGAGTCCTTTGGTGTCCCCTTCCTCGCTCCAGTCAAAAAGCATCTGTTCGCCGACGCAGACTCCGAATATCGGTTTGTTGCGGGCAGCATCCATCAGTGCATCTTTCAGACCGGATTCTTCCAGTGACTTCATGCAGTCCGGCATCGCTCCCTGACCCGGCAACACAATACGCTCAGCCTTTTTCAGATCGGCTATCTCGCCGGATATGAGAACCTCGGCCTCGGGCGCAACAGCACGGAGTGCCTGGGCTACCGAACGGAGATTACCCATCCCGTAATCGACAACAACTATTTTTTTCATATGGATAAATAATCAGAATACAAGCTTAAGGCATATTCCCCTGTCCGATTACAGCGTTCCTTTAGTCGAAGGAATGGAACCTGCCGCTCTCGGGTCGAGTTCAGCTGCCATACGCAATGCGCGTCCGAACGCCTTGAAAACGGTTTCACACTGGTGATGCGCGTTTTCGCCACGGAGATTGTCGATGTGCAGCGATATTTTTGCGTGATTGACGAGTCCCTGGAAGAATTCGCGAACAAGATCCAGATCGAACGTACCGGACGTGGCACGCACGAACGGAACCTGAAATTCAAGATAGGGACGGCCCGAGAAATCAATCACGACTCTGGACAAAGCTTCATCAAGCGGGACATAAGCGTGACCATAACGGCGGATACCGCTCTTGTTGCCGATAGCCTTTTCCAAAGCCTGCCCGATGGCAATGCCTATATCTTCAACCGTGTGATGGGCGTCGATCTGCAAATCGCCGTCTGCCTCGACTTCGAGGTCAACCAGTCCATGTCTGGCGATCTGGTCCAGCATGTGATCGAGAAATGGAATGCCGGTGGCGAGCTTTTGCTGGCCACAACCGTCCAGATTGATAACGACCCTGATCTTCGTTTCATTCGTATTCCGGACGATTTCTGCTGTTCGGGATGCTGACATAATGAGGCCCAGTTGATTATTGGATACAGGCACTAAACCTGTCTAAAAATACTTTGTTCTCGTCAGGAGAACTGACGGTAATGCGCAGACAGTTTGCAAGCAATGTATGCATTTTACCGATATTTTTGATTAATACCTTATGTGAGACCAATTTTTCGAAGACTTGATCCGCATTTTGTAGCCGGATCGTTAAAAAGTTGGCTCTGGACGGAAACACTTCAATTCCCGGAAGCTTTTTCAGGGCAACAGCCAGTTTTTCACGTTCGGACCGGATGACTTCGGCCTGTTTGTTGAATACGTCGATATGGTCCATGGCGAATTCGGCGGTGGCTTCCGTCAATACATTGACATTGTACGGCGGCCGTACCTTGTCGAATTCAGCCAGCAATTCAGGCTGTGCCGACATATAACCCAGACGGATACCGGCCAGCCCCAGTTTGGATACAGTCCTCATCACGAGCAGATTGGGAAATTCAGGTAACCGGTCCATGAAACTGGCTTCCGCAAAGGGCTGATAGGCTTCGTCGCTGATGACAAGACCGATATTTTCCATTGCCCTGATGATGCTGACGATTTCATTATCCGTAAACAGGGTGCCTGTCGGATTGTGAGGATTGGCGAGATACACAATCGCCGGGCGCTCTTTTTCGATAGCAGCAAGCATGGCATCCAGATCCAGTGTCAGATCGGCTTTAAGCGGAACCCCGACGAATTCCATCCCGGCAAACTGTGCCGACAGGGCATACATGACAAAACTGGGTACCGGAGCCAGAATTTTGGCGGGTTTGTCTTTTCGTGCACAAGCCAGTGCAATGATGGAAATCAGTTCGTCAGAACCATTGCCGAGCACAACGTCATATCCATCCGGAATACCCATGTGCTGGCGTATTTTGGCCTTGAGGCTCCGATAGGACGGCACCGGATAACGGTTCAATGCGACTTCAGCCAGTACACTTCCCAGCCTGGTTTTCAGTTTCTCCGGCAAAGGGAAAGGGTTTTCCATTGCATCGAGTTTCAAGAAGCCGTTTGAATCCGGGACCGGATAAGCTGACATCTCCCTGACGTCGGGACGGATAATTTCTTCAATCAAAGACATAATCAAAGCGTTCGCTTTCGGTAATTTCTTTACAGGGTTTAATTTTTCAGTCTGAATCCGGCACTCTTTGCATGCGCTTCCAGTCCTTCACCGGTTGCCAGCTCGACGGCGATTTTGCCCAGGGTTTGCGCGCCTTTTTCGCTGACACAAATCAGGCTGGAGCGCTTCTGGAAGTCATAAACCCCCAGAGGGGACGAAAAACGGGCCGTACGGGACGTCGGCAGGACGTGATTTGGTCCGGCACAATAGTCGCCAAGCGCTTCGGATGTGAAACGCCCAAGGAAAATGGAACCGGCATGGCGGATCAGTTTTTCCCATTTCCGGGGATTTTCTGCGGAAATTTCCAGATGTTCAGGAGCGATGCTGTTGGCGATTTCACAGGCCTCTTCCATGTTCTTGACGTGAATCATCGCAGCGCGTTTGGACAGTGATGTGGTGATGATGTCCTTGCGGATCATGTCCGGCAGGAGTTTCAGGATGCTTTCATTGACCTGATCCAGATAAGCGGCATCGGGACAAATGAGGATGGATTGGGCCATTTCATCGTGTTCAGCCTGCGAGAAAAGGTCCATTGCTATCCAGTCAGGATTGGTTTTGCCATCGCAAATGACCAGAATTTCGGAAGGCCCTGCGATCATGTCGATGCCGACCGTACCGAAAACACGACGTTTGGCGGCGGCAACGTATGCGTTGCCCGGCCCGACGATCTTGTCGACGGATGGAATGGTTTCGGTTCCATAGGCCAATGCACCGATAGCCTGCGCGCCACCGACCGTGAAAACGCGAGTGACGCCTGACAGGGCCGCTGCCGCCAGGACGAGTTCGTTTTTGGCGCCATCAGGAGTCGGAACGACCATGACGATTTCCTTGACTCCGGCAACCTGTGCCGGAATGGCGTTCATCAGCACGGATGAAGGATAAGCTGCTTTTCCCCCGGGGACATAAATGCCGACGCTGTCCAATGGTGTGACCTTTTGTCCGAGGGACGTGCCGTCTTCATCGGTAAAGGAATAGCCTTCGCTGCCGCAGGATTGTTTCTGGTGTTCGTGATAGATTCTGACTCGTTCGGCAGCCACTTCCAGCGCCTTGCGGCGTTCCGGAGAGAGAGAGGCGAGAGCCGCTTCACATTCTTCTCCGGATATTTCCAGTTCGGCGCCGGAATTGAGCGCCAGCCGGTCGAAGCGCTTCGTGTATTCCAGAACGGCCTTGTCGCCATTTTCTTTCACGTCATTCAAAACATTGGCGACAACGGTATTGATGGATTCGTCTTCCCTGGCTTCAAACGCCAGAACGCCGGAAAGCTGTTTGGCGAAATCGGGGTCGGTGGTCGATAACTTGCGAATTTGAACGGTCATTTGGGCACTCATACAGTTTGTTGGTCAGGTTCAGATTCGGCTGAGGCAGCCTTGAATGCATCCAGTATAGGCTGTAACATCTGACGTTTCAATTTAAGGGACGCCTGATTGACGATGAGGCGGGACGTGATTTCCTGAATCTGCTCGACTTCGACCAGATTGTTGGCTTTCAGGGTATTGCCCGTGCTGACCAGATCGACGATGACGTCGGACAAGCCGACCAGCGGCGCCAGTTCCATGGAACCGTACAGCTTGATGATATCGACATGGATGCCTTTTTTGGCAAAGTGTTCCCTCGCGGCCTGAACATACTTGCTGGCAACCCGGAGACGCATGCCCTGACGTATGGCGTTTTCATAGTCGAACCCGTTTCTGACGGCGACAGACAACCGGCATTTGGCGATCTGCAAATCGATTGGCTGATAAAGGCCCGTATTGCCGTTTTCCTGGAGTACGTCTTTGCCTGCGACGCCGAAGTCAGCCGCGCCATACTGGACATAAGTCGGAACGTCGGTTGCACGGACGATGATCACGCGGACCTGTGGCTTGTTCGTCGGCAATATCAGTTTTCTGGATGTTTCGGGATCTTCCAGAACGGTGATGCCAGCTTCTTTCAGAAGCGGCATCGTTTCTTCGAAAATTCTTCCCTTTGAAAGTGCAAGAATCAATTCCTGCGGTTTCACTTCGGTCTGGTTCATTCTTTGACTCTTTTAATATTGGCGCCGACAGCCGTCAGCTTGACTTCCATTTGATCGTATCCACGGTCGAGATGATAGATACGATTGACGTGCGTTTCTCCCTGAGCTGCCAGTCCGGCGATGACAAGCGAGGCGGATGCCCTTAAATCCGTTGCCATGACCGGGGCACCGACCAGCTTGCCCACGCCGGTGATGAACGCGGTATTGCCTTCCGTTTTGATTCTTGCGCCAAGACGGTTCAACTCCTGTACATGCATGAAACGGTTTTCGAAAATCGTTTCAATGACATGGCTCGCATCTTCGGCCAGACAGTTGACAGCCATGAACTGGGCCTGCATATCCGTCGGGAATCCTGGATATTCCGTGGTTCTGAAATTGACGCCTTTGGGACGCCGGTTCATTTTAATATGTATCCAGTCCGTACCGGTTGCAATCTCGGCACCCATTTCACGAATCTTGTTCAAAGCGGATTCGAGTATATTATCGCGCGTTTTCGTCAATGTGACATCGCCGCCTGTTGCGGCAACGGCGCAAAGGAAAGTGCCGGTTTCGATTCTGTCCGGAATAACCTCGTGTTTTGCACCGTGCAACCGGTCAACACCATGAATGACAAGACGATCCGTGCCGATGCCTTCGATTTTGGCGCCCATCTTGATCAGCAAAAGGGCCAGATCGGTCACTTCCGGTTCACGCGCGGCATTCTTGATAATGGTTTCGCCTTCTGCCAGGGTCGCTGCCATCAGCAGGTTTTCCGTGCCGGTAACGGTAATCATATCGGTGACAATACGGGTACCTTTCAGTTTTTTGGCCCTGGCCAGAATATAACCGCCCTCGATCTCCACTTCGGCACCCAGAGCGCGCAAACCTTTGATGTGCTGCTCAACCGGACGGGAACCGATAGCGCAGCCGCCGGGCAGGGAAACCCTGGCTTCGCCGAAACGGGCAACCAGTGGACATAAAACCAGAATGGCCGCCCTCATGGTCTTGACCATTTCGTAAGGCGCATAAAAATTGGTGACGGCACTTCCGTTCAAAATCAGTTTTTCGCCCTCTTTTCTTACCTTCACGCCCATCTGTTCGAGAAGATTCAGCATGGTCTGAACGTCTTTCAGTTCGGGTACGTTGGCAAGCTCGATATCGTCAGAAGTAAGCAGACTGGTACAGAGGATAGGCAAGGCAGCGTTTTTTGCGCCCGAGATCGAGATCTCGCCTTCGAGGCGATAGCCGCCGTTAATGATTAATTTGTCCATTTAAATGATTCTTGATTTTCGGTGCCGACTCCAGCGCGGAATAACACCGGTTACACCCGCTATACAATTCAAAAAAACGCTAAAAGCGCAATTTATATCCTTTTTGCAATAAATGCACGGCTAAAAACGCCAGAAATACAAAAAATATGCTCACAATGGTCAGGCTTGTCAGCGGATTGATGTCTGAATGCCCGAAAAAGCCGTATCTGAAACCGTCAACCATATAAAAGAACGGGTTGAATTCGGAAATCCTTTGCCAGACCGGTGGCAGTGTGTGAATCGAATAGAATACACCCGAAAGAAAGGTCGCAGGCATAATCAGGAAATTCTGGAAAGTGGCCAGCTGTTCATATTTGTCTGCCCAGATACCGGCAATAATACCCATCGTCCCGAGTATGGCCGAGCCCAGAAGGGCGAAAAGAATAATCCAGAGCGGGGAGTAAAAGGAGGGTTGCGCAAACCAGATGGTCACGATGAATACACCGATCCCGACCACCAGTCCTCTCACGATCGAGGCCAGCATATAGGCAAGATACAATTCCCAATGCGAAATGGGCGACAGCAGTATGAAGACCAGACTGCCGTTGATTTTTGACTGGATAAGGGAAGACGATGAATTGGCAAAGGAATTCTGGAGCAGGCTCATCATAACGAGACCGGGAACCAGAAAGGCCGTATAACCGACGCCGGGATAAACCTGCACATAATCTTCAAGGGCATGGCCGAAAATCAGCAGATACAGCAATGCAGTCAGAACAGGCGCAGTGATAGTCTGCGTCGCGACTTTCCAGAAGCGCCATACTTCCTTGTAAAACAGGGTTCGAAAAGTGGTAGCCAGCACGTCAGTTTCCCGATGTATCCATCAATTGCAAAAATACGTCTTCCAGATCGGCCTGCCTGAATTGCAGATCGGAAATGACAATGTCGTGTTTTCTGAGTTCGGACAGAATGTCTTCGATATCCGAATAGTGATTGATGCGCAAAGTCCATGTTTTTGATGTCGGCGAGATATCGCATTGCGAAACGAACGCCGTCAGGCTGTCGGGCAAATCATGACCGTCCAGTTTGAATATCAGTTTTGATTCTGAAATGCGATGCAGCAGCGCTTCCGTGGTATCCAGAGCCACTACTTTCCCGTTTTTCATCATCGCGATCCTGTCGCACCATGTCTGTGCTTCTTCAAGATAATGCGTCGTCAGGACAATGGTATGCCCTTCGCGGTTTAAACGTCCTATGAATTGCCAGAGGGTCTGGCGCAGTTCGACATCGACACCCGCGGTCGGTTCATCGAGAACGATGACCGGCGGTTTATGGACCAGCGCCTGTGCAACCAGAACACGGCGTTTCATGCCTCCTGACAAGGCACGCATATTGACATCCGCCTTGTCGCTCAAGTCCAGATTCGAAATGACTTCATCGATCCAGTCGTCATTGTTTTTCAGGCCGAAATAACCGGATTGCAATCGCAAGGTTTCCCTGACGGTAAAAAACGGGTCGAAAACCAGCTCCTGCGGGACGACTCCAAGGCTTTTTCGCGCGGCCTGATAATCCGTGACAACATCGTGCCCCAATATGGTGACATTTCCTGTATCGGCTTTCACCAGACCGGCCATGATGGAAATCAGTGTGGTTTTTCCCGCGCCGTTTGGTCCGAGCAGGCCGAAGAACTCGCCTTCTTCAATAGAAAATGTAACGTCCTTCAATGCCTGCAAGGAGCGGTAGCTTTTATTGATGTGGCGGATATCGATAGCGCTCATACGGAAACATCAATGAAGAAGGGACGTATCTGTCTTAAAAACATATTCCGGAATGACCGAAAGGCAGTCTTGGATGACGCCGGGATTATGACAGGGCCAACAGCTCGGTTACTCCGTACAGGGATGCCAGACTGATCAGGCTTTCAGGAGTATTTTTGAATCGAAGGTGCAGCTTGTTTTGTTTTGCCGCTTTTTGCCATGCCAGCAATACCGCGACGCTTGCGGAATCGACCTGCCCGAGTTTTGAAAGGTCGCATTCATGTTCACCATTCGCGATGGCATCCAGGCCCTCCTGAAGGACCTGTTTTGCATTGATGAAATTCAATATTAAAACGGTAAAGGACATGAATGACGACCAGACAAAATGGATATTATTTAGCGGCTTTGCCAGCGGCAAGCTGTTTGTTTTTCTGTGCCAGGTTACGGATCAGGCCGTCAATGCCGCCACGGCTGATTTCGCTGGCAAATGTGCCCTTGTATGTTTCGACAAGCCATGCACCCAGAACGTTGATGTCATAAATTTTCCAGCCATTTGCCGTTTTGGACAGGCGATAGCTCAGTTCAACGGGTTCGCCGCCGCGAGGCTGGATGATACGCGTCTGTACGACAACTTCGGTAGCGTCAGGTGCCATACGAACAGGCTTGAATTCGACTCGTTGATTGTCGACTTTGGTAATGGCGTTCGAATAGGTATGGACCAGCAGGTCACGGAATTCGCTGGTCAGCTGGGTTTTCTGGGCAGGGGTTGCCTGACGCCAGTATCTTCCTGCTGCCAGAGATGTCATGCGTTGAAAGTCGACGTAAGGAAAAATTTTCTTTTCAACAAAGGCGTAAATCTGTTTTTGATTGCCTTTTTTGAGTTCTTTATTGGTTTTTGCCTCATCGAGGACTTCCTTGCTGATACGCTTGATCAGGGCTTCGGGAGTTTCCATGGCATGGGCGGATGCGGAAAGACCCAATACGCAGACAGCCATCAGGAGGACAAACCAGTTTTTCAAGATTTTCATTTTGGGTTATAAAAAAATAATAATGGATACTTAAATGACGGAATCCGTTTTGCCGGATTCATTCCGGGATACATCGATAACCGCTTCGTTTTTGCTGATGACCGGTTTCACAATGGCGGATTCGCCTTTGTTTTCGGACAAAACCGGCCTGACGATAGCGGAATCAGCCGTGTTTTCCGTCACGACCGGTTTGACAATCGCCTCTGCCGGTTGGGCATTCGTTTCGGATTTCAGGGCCGGTGCGGCAGAAGTCAGCTCAACCCATTCATCGCTGGTATCGGTGTCTTCCCCATGAACCTGTTTGTAACGGCGCTGGAGATAAGCGTCACGCATGAATTCATATTTGTCGAGAGCGGCATCATCGACAAGTGAAGACGCGTCCAGCAAGGCAGCACGGTAGTTGACGGCTCTTACGATAAGGCCGGCATTACGAAGCCGGACATTGTCGACATAGCTCCATGCGTCACCATACCATTCGGCAGGAAGTGCAATCGTATCACGCAAGGTAGACGGCCCCAGAAGTGGCAAAACGACGTAAGGACCCGCTTCCATGCCCCACACGCCAAGCGTCTGGCCGAAATCGGCGCGATGTTTTGGCATATTAAGATTGGAGGCGACATCGATTACGCCACCGAGTCCGAACAGTGAGTTGACCATCACACGGGCAACATCGGTCATCCCTTTTTCACCCTGGCCCTGCAGCAGATTGTTGAATGCATACCAGACGTCATTGATGTTGCCGAAGAAGTTGGTCACCATCGTCTGGGCAAAGTCGGGCATGACCGTGTCGTAAAGCATGGCCAGTGGCTTGAAAGCCGTATGGTCAAAGGCCTCATTGACGTTGAACATGACCCTGTTGTAGTTTTCGAATGGATCGTTCGGGTTCTTGGTGGCACAACCCGTCATGATGCAGACAGATGCCATAATGGCAACTGCGGGCTTGGCAAGTCGTTTCAAATAACTCATTTAGGTTACCCTTATTCTGTAGCCTTACTGTAAATAAACTGACTGATCAGGTTTTCAAGAACGATAGCGGATTGCGTCATCTGGATTTGATCGCCAGAAGCAAGATATGTTTCATCTCCACCAGGTTCAATACCGATATATTGTTCACCCAACAGGCCTGATGTCAAAATTTTTGCACTGCTGTCTTTCGGAAATTTGTATTTTTCCTGCAACTGAAGCGTCACGAGTGCCCGGTAGTCCTGGTCGTCGAACGAAATGTCGCCGACCCGGCCGACTACCACACCGGCGCTTTTGACGGGTGCGCGAGGTTTTAACCCGCCGATATTGTCGAATCTGGAAGAGACAGTGTATGTCTTGTCAAAGGAAAGCGAACTCATGTTTCCTGCCTTCAAGGCAAGAAACATCAAGGCTGCCGCTCCGAGCAAAACAAAAAAACCGACCCAGATATCCAATGGTTTACGTTGCATGAACAAACCCTCTATCGATGCTCCGCGCTTTCAATAAAACTAATTATAGGTTGAATGTGTTTTATTCGTAAGCGCCGGTTGAAAATTAGTTGAACATTAAGGCTGTCATGATGAAATCCAGCCACAAAACAAGTAAAGACGAGTACACGACGGTTCTGGTTGTCGCGCTTGAGACACCTTCAGGAGTCGGACGCGCTTCATATCCCTGAAACAGGGCCATGAATGTCACGGCAAAACCGAAAACAAGACTTTTGATTACTCCATTACCGATATCGTTCCATATATCCACGCCCTGCTGCATCTGCGACCAGAAAGCGCCATCGTCCACACCGATCAATACGACGCCGACAATATAGCCACCGATCACACCGGCGGCGCTGAACAGGGTCGCCAGCAATGGCATGGAGATAATACCGGCCCAGAATCGCGGAGCCAGAATGCGATCTACCGGATTGACGGCCATCATGTCCATGGCTGCGAGTTGTTCCCCTGCTTTCATCAAGCCTATTTCGGCTGTCAGTGAGGTTCCGGCCCGTCCGGCGTAAAGCAGGGCCGTTACAACAGGTCCAAGCTCACGTGTGAGTGAAAGCGCAACCATAACTCCCAAAGCCTGCTCGGAACCGTAACGGATCAGAATGTAATAGCCCTGAAGCCCGAGAACAAAGCCGACGAACAGGCCGGATACGCAGATAATGAGAAGCGATTTGTTGCCGATGAAAAAAATCTGGTCAGTGATGAGCCTCGGCCGTTTCAAAATCCGGGGAAGTGCCTTAAACATTGTCGCAAATATGCGGGTGGCGTAACCGATGTTGTCGATCAGTTTTCGCGTCTTGTATCCCAGATTGCTGACGAAATTGCTCATGATGTTTTCTCCAGCCCGAGATCCTGTGCAAATGAAGGGCCAGGATAATGGAAAGGAACAGGACCATCGGTTTCGGCATGGACGAACTGGCGCACATAAGGATCGGACGATTCCATCATTTCAGCAGGCGTGCCTTCCGCAACGATTTTTCCCGAAGAGATGAAATAAACGTAGTCGGCAATGGAAAACGATTCCGTGACGTCATGCGAAACCAGTACGGACGTTGAATGCAATGCGTCGTTCAGTTTGCGAATCAGGTTTGCGGTGACCCCCATCGAAATAGGGTCCAGACCGGCAAAGGGTTCATCATAAAGAACCAGCTGGGGGTCGAGTGCAATGGCGCGTGCCAGTGCGACACGCCGGGCCATGCCGCCCGAAATTTCTCCCGGTTCCAGCTGGGCCGCGTTGCGCAAGCCGACCGCATTCAATTTCATCAGGACCAGATCGCGGATCAGTTCTTCCGGCAGGTCGGTCTGTTCGCGTAGTGGAAAGGCCACATTTTCAAAAACGGACAAATCAGTGAAGAGTGCGCCGTATTGAAACAGCATCCCCATTTTACGCCGCAATTTGTACAGTTCTGCGGTATCCAGGCCATTGACTTCTTCGCCATCGACGATGACCTGTCCCGATTTCGCCAGCAACTGGCCGCCGATCAGGCGCAAGATCGTCGTCTTTCCCGAGCCGGACCCACCCATGACGGCAATGACTTTTCCGCGAGGAAATGTCATGTTGATGCCAGAGAGGATTTCGCGGTCTCCGTAACCGAAAACCAGGTCGCGAATTTCGACAATATTGGACACGGTATGTTCTGATTTCAAAGAATAATCTTGTATTGTAATCCACTGCCTGCAAAAGCAGCAAAGTTTTACAATTGACAGTTGCTTAAATTTAACGCGTCACCGGTTTGTAACGAATCCGTTTCGGTTTTGCGCCCTCTTCTCCCAGACGTTTTTTCTTGTCTTCCTCATACTCCTGATAGTTTCCCTCGAAGAATGTCACCTGTGAATCGCCTTCGAAAGCAATGATATGGGTAGCGATACGGTCGAGGAACCATCGGTCATGGGAAATCACGATCACACTGCCTGCAAACTCGAGCAGGGCGTCTTCCAGCGCGCGCAATGTTTCGACATCCAGATCGTTGGATGGTTCGTCCAGAAGCAGGACATTTCCACCCATCATAAGCGTTTTGGCCAGATGCAGTCGGCCTCTTTCACCACCGGAAAGATGCCCTACTTTCTTTTGCTGGTCGCTTCCCTTGAAATTGAAGCGCCCCAGATAGGCGCGGGCAGGCATTTCGAACCGTCCTACCGTAATCAGGTCGGAACCGTTGCTGATGTCTTCAAAAACGGTTTTTTCGTTTTCAAGCGTTTCCCGTGACTGGTCAACCATCGAGATTTTCGCCGTTTTGCCGATCAGTATTTCTCCCTGATCCGGTTTTTCGGCTCCCGTGATCATTTTGAAGAATGTCGATTTACCGGCTCCGTTCGGACCGATGACGCCGACAATGGCACCGGCAGGAATAATGAAGCTCAGATTGTCGATCAACAGGCGGTCTCCGAAGCTCTTGCTGACGTGACGGAATTCGATCACGTCATTGCCCAGTCTTTCGGCCACGGGAATGAAGATTTCCTGTGTTTCATTCCGTTTCTGGTACTCGTATTCGGAGAGTTCGTTGAAGCGGGAAAGACGGGCTTTGCTTTTGGCCTGACGCCCTTTCGGGTTTTGCCTGACCCATTCCAGTTCTTTGGCGATCGTTTTCTGGCGTGCCGATTCTTTTTGTTCTTCCTGTTTCAGCCGGATATTTTTCTGGTCAAGCCATGAACTGTAGTTGCCTTTCCATGGAATGCCCTGTCCCCGGTCGAGTTCCAGAATCCATTCGGCGGCATTGTCGAGGAAATACCGGTCATGAGTGATGGCGACGACCGTACCGGGGAAACGGTGCAGGAATTGTTCGAGCCATTCGACGGACTCGGCGTCGAGATGGTTGGTCGGTTCGTCTAGAAGCAGCATGTCCGGTTGTGACAGGAGAAGCCGGCAGAGGGCGACACGGCGTTTTTCACCCCCGGACAGAATTTTGATTTTTGCATCCCACGGAGGCAGGCGCAATGCATCCGCCGCCATTTCCATTTGTTGCTCGATTTTGCTTCCATCCGCGGCAGCGATAATCGCTTCCAGTTTTGCCTGTTCGCTGGCCAATGCGTCGAAGTCGGCATCGGGTTCGGCATAGGCGGCATAGACGGCGTCCAGTTTTTGTTGTGCCTCGATTATTTCCCCGAGTCCGCCTTCAACTGCTTCCCTGACGGTTTGCTCGGGATCGAGTTGTGGTTCCTGAGGCAGATAACCGATTTTAAGGCCCGCCATCGGAACGGCTTCGCCAATAATTTCCTGGTCAAGACCAGCCATGATCTTCAGGAGGGTCGATTTGCCTGAACCATTCAAACCCAGCACACCGATTTTGGCGCCGGGGAAAAAAGAGAGTGAAATATCTTTCAGAATCTGACGTTTCGGCGGCACAATCTTGCCGACACGGTTCATCGTATAAACGTATTGAGCCATGATGCAATAAAAAAGGTGGAAGAATAATGCCGGACTGAATTCCATTCAGCCGGAAAACTTTAAAAATATCATGTGCCAGTCACTTGCGCAAACATAATAATGAAGTCTTGTTTTACGGCAAATCGGCTACATTCATGTATATTTAAATAAAAATACAGTGCATTGATTTGCATTTCGAACGACTTTATCCTATCGTGCGAACGTTACAGTAAGCAACAGGAACGGAATTGGCGATAAAACCGGAAAAACATGGTATGGCCGCAATGACGATTGCCGCGATCGGGATCGTTTACGGCGATATTGGGACCAGCCCCCTTTATACAATGAAAGCGGTTTTCATTGAAGAGCACGGTCTTGCCCTGATTCCGGAGAATATTATCGGGATTATTTCCCTGATTATCTGGGGATTGATCATTGTCGTCGGTATCAAGTATGTCTATATGATGCTGCGTGCGGACAATCGGGGTGAAGGTGGTATTCTGGCACTCCTGGCTCTGGCACACAAGGCATTGCCTGACAAGTCGAAATGGCATTTGCCCCTGTTGTTGCTCGGGGTTTTCGGGGCGGCGCTCTTTTATGGGGACAGCGTTATCACGCCGGCCATTTCCGTGCTTTCGGCAACTGAAGGGCTGGAAGTCGCCACACCTTTTTTCAAACCCTATATTGTTCCTATCGCCATAGCCATTCTGGTCGTGCTTTATGCCGTGCAATCGACCGGGACGGCCGGTATAGGCAAGTTTGTCGGACCGGTCATGGTTATCTGGTTTCTCGCGCTCGCAGGGATGGGGGTTGCCAATATAGTCGAATCGCCCCAGATTCTCGTTGCCCTGAATCCGGTCAATGCATGGGTATTTGTCCACAATAATGCAACAGTCGCATTCGTTGCGCTGGGCGCGATTGTTCTCGCTTTTACCGGAGCCGAGGCTTTATATGCCGATATGGGGCATTTTGGAGCAGGCCCGATCCGCAGGGCCTGGTTTATGCTTATTTTCCCTGCTCTTTCTCTGAATTATCTCGGTCAGGGCGGGTTGCTGCTTTCCAATCCGGCGGCCATTTCCAATCCGTTTTTCCAGCAACTCGGCTCATGGAGTATTTATCCGCTGGTTTTCATTTCAACCATAGCGGTTGTGGTCGCATCTCAGGCGACTATTTCCGGCGCTTTTTCCATTACCCGCCAGGCAATCGGTCTGGGCCTCTTTCCCCGAATGAAAATCATCCACACTTCCGCTTCTGAAATCGGCCAGATCTACATGCCGACCGTGAACTGGCTCCAGATGATAGCGGTTTTGCTGGCGATTATCGGATTCGGTTCTTCCGACAATCTGGCAGGGGCATACGGTATTGCTGTTACCGGTACGATGACGATTACGACTGTTTTGCTGTTTTTCGTGATGCATTATCACTGGAAATGGAAACTTTTCCCGTGCCTGCTGATTTCTGCGGGTTTTTTCTTTGTTGACATTTTCCTCTTTTCCTCCAATGTCTTGAAGATCATGAGCGGTGGCTGGTTCCCGCTGGCGCTCGGTGTCGCACTTTATATCCTGATGCTGACATGGCGAAGGGGCAGGAAACTGGTCGGTGAGAGCCAGAAACGCCATGCCATTCCACTGGATTCTTTTTTGCAATCGCTATTCTTTTCCCCGCCACAGCGCGTCAAGGGAACGGCTATTTTTCTGCGTGGCGAGAACGACGGTGTCCCACAGGCATTGCTGCACAATCTTTCCCATAACAAGGTTTTGCACGAACGGGTCTTTTTCCTGACCATCCATACGGAAGAAGTGCCATGGGTACCCCGTTGGGAGCGTGTACAGATCAGGGAATTGAGCCATCAGTGTTATCAAATCGACGTTCATTACGGCTTCAAAAACGAGCCGGACATTCCGAAAGTGCTCGAACTTTGTCAGGAACATGGCTACAGTTTCGATATGATGTCCACCTCGTTCTTCGTTTCAAGGCAGACGCTGATACCCTCTCCCAAATCGGGGATGGTCAAGTGGCGCGAACACCTGTTTATCTGGATTTCGCGCAATGCACGCAGTGCCGCAGACTATTACCAGATTCCGACCAATCGTGTTATCGAGCTCGGTGCCCGGGTCGAAATCTGAACTATCTGAAACAAAAAACCGGAGCGTATGTTCCGGTTTTTTTGATGCTATCCCCGCATTTAAACGAAGAATTCCGGTTCTTTCCGCTGGCTGAACCGTTCAATGAATTTGCTCTTGAATTTTTCATAGTCCTCTCCACGGTACTGTCTGGATTTATCCGGGCAAACCGAGATGCAGGCACCACAGGACATACACAGGCTTTCATCGGTTGAGGTCGAGACGTCGGTCAGGGTAATCGCCTCTACCGGACAGATGTCTGCGCAAGTTCCACAAACACTGCAAGTGTCCCCGGACGACGGCTTCATGGGGACAGATTTGACTTCCTTGTATGGAAAGTTTCCCTTGATATCGAGTGGCGCCAGATCGGCAGAAGAAGAAAGTGTCTCCAGTTTTTCAAGACAGCGTTTCGTGAATTCTTCAATGGCTTTCAGGTCATTGCCGTCAGGACGTTCGGTCGCGACTTCAGGAAAGATGGAATGGCGTGCGATGAATGCCCCCGCGCCGACAACAAAAAAACCATTGGCTTCCAGCAGGTTTTTCAGTTCAAGCAATGCGTCGTCGTATTCCCGGTTCCCGTAAACGACGACAGCGATGGCGGGTGTGTTTTTGCCTTTCAGATACGCCAGATTCTGGCTGCATATGACAGGCAGCCTTCCGTTATAAACCGGCATGGCAACAACTGCCACTTTTTCTGACGGAACGACGGTTTCTTCCGTAAAGGGTTGTAAAAGAAGGTTGCGATTGTTTTTGCTGCCGGAGATGGTATTGCCTATAGTTTCGACAACTTTTCGGGTGGTGCCTGTCGCACTGAAATAAATGAGTTCCGCCTCTCTGAAATGCATAACCGTCTCCTTACGAATGGTTGTCGAAAACCGGTTTTCAAATATATCCGGGATGTCGCCTTTGACAATTGGTGTCGCTTGCAGGTTTATATTATGGAGCAATACCAAGGAATTCATTCCTTTTTTTTCAACTGCAAAGCCAGTTCATAAAGGCGGTTTTTCTTGTCGCCGGTGATTTTTGCCGCAAGGCTGGCTGCGGCGCTGACGGGCAATTCTTTCATCAGTATGGACAATACGCGTTGCGATTCGGTATTCAGGTCTTCGGAAACAGGTGGAGCACCCTCGACCAGCAACACAAATTCTCCTTTTTTGTGATTCGGATCACTGTTGAGCCAGCTCATCACTTCGGCCATTGTACAGCGATGGATTTCCTCGAACAGCTTGGTGAGTTCGCGTGCGATGACGATCCTGCGTGCGGGTTCGAAAATATCGGCCAGTGCTTTCAGGGTTTCTTCAATCCGGTGTGGGGCTTCATAGAAAATAAGGGTCGCACGCGTTTCAGTCAGGGTTTTCAGAACATCATTGCGCTGGACATTTTTTGTCGGTAAAAAACCGTAAAACAGGAAATGTTCGTCAAGCAATCCGGAAGCTGAAAGTGCCGTGATGGCGGCTGAGGAGCCGGGAACCGGGACGACATTCATGCCGGCTTCCCTGACTGCATCGACAATTCTGGCTCCCGGATCGGATACGGCAGGAGTCCCGGCATCGGAAACGAGCGCAATACGTTCGCCCCGTTTCAGGCGTTCGATCAGGTAGCCGGCAGCCTCTCTTTCATTATGTTTGTGAGCGCTCACCAATTCGGCAGAAAAGCCATAGACGGAAAGAAGAGCCTTGCTGGTGCGGGTATCTTCGCAGGCCACCAGATCGGCCATGCCAAGAATGTGCAGGGCTCTCAGGCTGATGTCACCGATATTTCCGATAGGCGTGGCGATCACATATAATGTTGACGTCGGAACATTTTGATGTGATAGAGATTCCATTAACTGTTGGATGGACAAGGGTGGCTCCTTTTTCAGACCGTTTTGGCTATCGATTGACAGATTTTCCCCGAGCCCTTCGCTAAATACAAGCGGAAAATATGATCCCGTTGTTTGTATCGATTTGTTAATGAAAGAGCGGCAAGTGATTTCATCCTGTAAAATTTCACCGGATAAACAAGGTATTGGAAGTCAGGCCGAAGAAGATGCGTTACAATTTTTGCTTGGGAGCGGATTGAATCTCCTCGAGCGGAACTACCGGTGTCGTTTCGGTGAAATCGATTTGATCATGCTTGATGGCAGCGAGCTTGTCTTTGTCGAGGTCCGCAAGCGAAAGAATATGGATTTTGGCGGCGCGGCCCAGAGCGTCTCGCACGCCAAGCAATCCAGACTGATCAAAACGGCAAAGCATTTCCTGATGAAATACAGGCAAGTTCCACCCTGCCGGTTCGATGTGATTGCGATAGAAGGTGACAGATGTCAGTGGCTGAAAAATGTCATTGAAGCCCAATAGGACCTTTTACAAGAAATTAAATGAGAAATCAGAGAATATTGGGGCACTTTATTGAAAGTGCCGAATTAAAAAAACAGGCGGCAGAAGTGATGGCGGAACCGGTCGGCAACGCTGCCGACCTGATGTTTTCGGTCCTGATGCAGGGAAATAAAATCCTGGCATGCGGTAACGGCGGTTCGGCTGCCGATTGCCAGCATTTTGCTGCGGAACTGGTCGGGAGGTTCGAAAAGGAACGTCTCCCTTTGCCAGCTATGGCATTGACGACCGATTCGTCGATTATGACGGCGGTCGGCAACGATTACAGTTTCAGGGATGTCTTCACAAAACAGGTTCAGGCTTTTGGCCAGCCCGGTGATTTGTTGTTGGCTATTTCGACTTCGGGAAATTCCGCCAATGTCATCGCAGCGATCGAAGCCGCTCATGACAGGGAAATGAGTGTGGTCGCGCTGACCGGAAAAGGTGGTGGCGCGATTGGGCAGATGTTGACGGAAAACGACGTGCATATTTGTGTCCCGCATGACAGAACGGCACGGATTCAGGAAGTCCATTTACTTGTGATTCATTGCATTTGCGATGGGATCGATGCAGCATTATTCGGGGAGGATATCGATGATTAAAGAAGGCTGGAAATATCGTCTGGCTGCGCTGGTACTGGGCGGTGCAATGTTGTGCTCATTGTCGGCCTGCGTTCCGGTCATGATGGTGGGGGGGACCGTCAGCGGTTCGATGGCGGCAACCGACCGGCGTACACTGGGAGCCCAGACAGAAGACAAGGTGATCAATCTGAAAGGTGAAAGCCAGGCATCCAATATTGTCGGGGACAAGGGGCACGTCAGCGTCACCAGTTTCAATCGTAAGGTCCTGCTGACGGGGGAAGTGCCGAATGAGGCGATGAAACAGGCCGTCGGAAATGCGATTTCCCGGATCGACAATGTGGAATCCGTCGTCAACGAGCTCGCCATACTGGCGCCTTCCAGTTTCACGTCACGGTCCAACGATGCGTTCATAACAGGCAAAGTGTCCGCCAGCTTTGTCGACACCAAGGATCTCTTTTCGAACTCATTGAAGACAGTAACCGAGCGTGGAACGGTTTACCTGATGGGACTCGTTACCGAACGTGAAGGCAATCGTGCCGCACAAGTCGCCGGTGGCGTCAGCGGCGTACAAAAAGTGGTCAAGGTTTTTGAATATATCAGCGATGAACAATTGCAAAAACTTTCGACACTGTCAGCTCCGGGTAACGGGCAGGCGAAACCTGCTACGACTGACAAGACGCAATACGCCCGGTAAGCCAGCTCTTTCTGATCAAAACTGCCGTAAGGATTCAATAAGCTTGCGGCAGTTTTTTACTGGATTTTTGAAAGCAGCGTTTCGACCGTTGTTTTCACTTCGGCCAGTGTGGGCACTTCATCCGGCCCTCCGAGGCTGACGATATTGCCAGACCAGTCAGCACATGTCCGCCACCTGGGGATATTGCAATAGATCTGGACGGTCGGTATGTCATATGCCGCTGCCAGATGCGACAGGCCGGTATCGACTCCCACGACAAAACTGGCCTTTCCGGTGAGCAACGCGGCATCCGTGATAGAAAGACGTGGCAGGACTTTTGCGTTAGGCAATGATGCGGCCAGTGATGTGGCTTCATCGAATTCCTGTGCGGAGCCCCACGGCAGAAGAATGCCAAACCCCGATTTTTCCAGCAATTGTCCGATCTCGATCCAGTTTTGCCGTGGCCACTTTTTGGAATCACGTGACGTTCCATGGAAAAAAACCGCGTAAGGTTCGGATGGCAGCCAATCCGGATGTTCATCCGGTACGTTCAGGCCAAAGTCCGGCGGGGTATCGATGGTATAACCAAGGGCTTTGGCGACAATTTCACGTCCACGCTGGACGACATGGATGTGTTTTTCAACCGAAATGCTTTTATCGTGAAAAATGCGGGACAAGGATTCATATCCGGAACCGTCCGTTTTATGGGCCAGTCCGATTTTTTTGCCTTTTTTGGTGACATTGGCAAAACCCATGACCAGACCGGTCTTGATCAGCCCCTGCGTATCGAAAACATAATCATAAGACCGGCTTCTCAACTGGTTCAGAAACAAACTGAATTCTTTGCGGACCGAAGAAGAAAAAAAGTTTTTCTTCCACCGGCGCAATGCGAAGGGAATGACTTCGTTGACGTGTTTGTTCAGCCTGACCAGACCCACATACGATTCCTCGACGACCCAGTCGATGATGGCATCAGGATAATGGCGATGGATGTCGGCGAGTACCGGCATGTTATGGACAACGTCTCCAAGAGAAGAGACCCGGACAATAAGGATTCGCATCAGCACGTCAACAATTGGTAAAAAGTGAATTAAAGCACAATTCCCTGTTCAGTAATAATGCAATCGAGCGGTATGTCGTTTTCCTCGGCATTGAACGCTGTCGCCAGACAGGAATAAGCCACTCCGATTTTATGTGTTTCCGGATAAAGTGCCAGTGTCCGGTCAAAAAAACCGCCGCCGTATCCCAGACGGAAACGTTTTTCCGTAAAACCCACACAGGGAATCAACAGGGCGACAGGCATGGGTACGGGCTTTTGTTTTTTCGGCACGGCTATGCCATATTCGCCGACGAGCAGTTCATCGCCGGGAGACCAGCTGACAAATTGCAATGGTTGTTCTATTCCTGACGTAATCGGCAATGACAAAGTCATTTTTGCGGATAATCTGGCATAGAGGGCGTCCAGTTCGGGTTCATTTCTGATTGGAAGATAAACTCCAAGTGACGGAAAAGCAAAGGATTCCAGATATTTTGAAACTTGTCTGCTGATTTTCTGATCAAAATACTTGCGTTCGTCCGGTTTGATTTCACTGCGTAACGTCAAAAGTGAACGACGCAATGCCCGTTTGTCGTCTCCGGTCGTTGACGGCTCACCGTGCTTGTTGCTGTCTGATGGTGGTAAACTCATAAAATGGTAATCATCCCGAATAAAATTGAGAGGTCGGTCATGTGTGCAAAAGTGAGGAGCTTTTTGTTGTTTGCAATGGTATTCATGATTTTACCCTTTGCGCAGGCTTCGCAGGATTTAACGACCACTTCAGCACAGGATGAAACGTTCCGCCAGTTGCGCGACGCCTCCAGAAAACAGGATGTTGCACGTGCAAGCCGCCTTGCAGACAGCCTTCGAACCTATCCGGTTCCATCTTATGTCGATTATTATCTTCTGAAAACGGATTTGCGCAATGCCAGTGAAACGGAAGTCGATGCTTACCTGAACAAGTACAAGGGAGAAGCGATTGCCGACCGTTTGAGAAACGACTGGTTGCTGATTCAGGGCAAAAACGAAAACTGGGCGAGCTTCGACAGGCATTTCCCGCTTTTTGAACTGGCAGATGATATGCAGGTCAAGTGCTATGCACTGCTGTCCGCGTCGGCCAAAGGACAGAATGTTGCCGACGACGCACGCAAACTGTTAACGACGCCCAAAAAATATGGGGAAGGCTGTTATGCACTGGTTTCCGATCTGGCAGCCAAAAAACAGTTTAGCGATGACGATGTCTGGTACCAGAGCAGACTGGCTGGTGAGTCCAGCATGACGGCGCTGTCCGCGCGATTCGCTGTTCTGGCCGGTGCCGAAAAAACGGACATTTCAAGAACGATCGAATTGCCAGCAACAGTCCTGAGCCGTGGCGCGGGTTCGGATCGCCTGTCTCATGAAAAATTTCTGTTGGCTCTTCAGAAAGTTGCCAAAAAAGATCAGGGACTGGCTGCACAATACCTGAATGAGGCATCTCCGGTTTTGAGCAAAAAAGAACAGGCTATCGGCTGGTCAGTGATTGCCTTGCCTGCTTCGATTGCCTTGTCGCCCAATGCGCTGGAATACTGGAAGAAGGCCCAGACGGCCAGTATTTCTCCTTACGCTCATGAATGGAAAGTCAGAACCGCCCTGCGCAAGGAAGACTGGAAACTGGTCAATGAATGGATCAACCAGATGCCGGTTTCACTTCAGAAAGAACCTTCATGGATTTACTGGAAAGGACGTGCGCAGCTGGCGATGGGACATCGGGACAGGGCGCATAAACTGTTTGCCTCTATCGCCGACCAATACCATTTCTATGGACAGCTTGCGCTTGAAGAGTTGGGCAAGAAAATCGTTTCTCCTGTCAACAAACATCCCCTGAATCGCTCGGAAATCGCGACGATGGCCGCTAACCCGGGTTTTCAGCTGGCGCAGAAATTTTTCAAAATGAACTGGCGCTTTGAGGGAACAAGGGAATGGAACTGGCAATTACGCAAAATGAATGAGCGCCAGTTGCTGGCTGCTGCGGAATATGCCAAAGAAGTCAATCTTCTGGACCGCATGGTCAATACATCCGACCGTACCCGTAAAGAAGTCGATTTCAACCAGCGTTTCCCGACCCCGTTCAAGGAAAACATGAAGGTGGCGACCAATCAGCTGGGACTGGATATGGCATGGACGTATGGGTTGATCCGGCAGGAATCGCGTTTCGTCATGAAGGCGCAATCTTCGGTCGGTGCCTCCGGCCTTATGCAGGTGATGCCTGCGACAGCCAAATATGTCGCCAAAAAAATCGGTCTGGCTGATTACCATCATGGGAAAATCAATAGTGTTGATACCAACATATTGCTTGGAACCAATTACCTGAATATGGTTCTGAACGATCTTGGCGGTTCGCAGGTTCTGGCAACCGCAGCCTACAATGCCGGTCCGAAAAGACCGAAAGCATGGCGTTCGACTTTAACCAGAACGGTTGACGGCGCCATCTTTGCCGAAACGATTCCCTTTACCGAAACGCGGGACTATGTCAAAAACGTCATGTCAAATGCCACTTACTATGCTGCGCTCTTCGAGAACCGGCCCCAATCCCTGAAACAGCGGCTCGGACGTATTTATCCGTAAAGGCCGTGTCCTTGTGTATGTCCGGCATGTTTCGAAAACATGCCGCATAATAGACATAATGGCCAGATTCACCTCGTAAAGTGATTGTCACTTCTTGTTACAACGAAATGGGAAGTTATCGTTTAAACTGGGAGGTGGACTGTTTTTTCAGGTTCATTATGATGAACCCGACTCACTTTAGCGATATCGAAAAATGATGAAAATATATACCGTTGGTGGGGCTGTAAGAGATACGATCATGGGCTTGCCCGTGCACGACAGGGATTATGTTGTTGTCGGCTCGACCGTTGAAGAAATGCTTTCACTGGGATTTACGCCTGTCGGCAAGGAATTTCCGGTTTTCCTTCATCCTGAGACGAAGCAGGAATATGCGCTGGCGCGCACGGAAAAGAAAGTCGCGCCGGGCTACAAGGGATTTGTTTTTCACGCGTCGCCGGACGTGACGCTGGAAGAAGACCTGTTGCGCCGCGACCTGACGATCAATGCAATGGCGATGTCTGAAGAAGGCGACATTATCGATCCGTTCGGAGGCCGCAAGGATATTGAAAATCGGGTATTCCGGCATGTATCGGAAGCATTTTCCGAAGATCCTGTCCGGATTCTGAGACTGGCCCGGTTTGCAGCCCGTTTCAGGGATTTTACTGTCGCGCCTGAAACCATGGAACTGATGAAGAAAATGGTGGCGGATGGCGAAGTGGATGCACTCGTTCCCGAAAGGGTCTGGAAGGAACTGTCGCAAGGGCTGATGGAATCGACGCCGTCACGGATGATCCAGATCATGCACGACTGTGGCGCTCTCGCGCGTATTTTCCCTGAAATTGAAGCCTTGTGGGATGTGCCGCAACCGGAAAAGTACCATCCGGAAATTTATGCGGGAAAACATACCCTGCTGGCGCTGGATTACTCCGCCAAAATGAATTATCCGTTGACGGTCCGTTTTTCCGTCCTGTTGCATGATCTCGGGAAAGGAACGACACCTCCGAACCAGTGGCCGCATCATCGTGCCCATGAAGAACGGGGGGCGTCCCTTGTCGATAATGTTTGCCGTCGCCTGCATGTTTCCAAAATGTTGAGGGATATTGCCGTGATGACGGCGAGGGAACATGGCAATATCCGGAGAAGTTCGGAATTGCGTTCCAAAACGGCGGTGATGGTGCTGGAACGCTGCGATGCATTCCGGCGCCCGGAGCGCTTTATCGACGTGATCAATGCGACGGAATGTGATTTGCGGGGCAGGAAATCCGATACGGTCAGCTTCGAGGATATCGATTTTCCACAAAGGGCTTACTGGATGATGGTATTGAACGCCGCCCGAAGTATCGATGCCGCAGCCATTATCCAGTCTATGGACGATGCCTCGGAAGAAATCCCGCGTGCATTGCATAATGCACGTGCCGATGCAGCGGCCGATGCCGTGAATGCATGGCGGTTCGGACACATCAAAAAGACAAGTGTTGCAGATGCCGGTATAGAGGTACATTAATTATTTGTAATTGTCGAAATTTCAGGTAAAGTCTCCACTTAAAATGAATTGCTGCAGTCAAAGATTGATGCTTTCGATTTAAAGTTTTTCGCTGGAGAAAACGGTATGAAGGAAGATCCTGTTGTATTCATCAAGGAACTGTCTGAACAGGATCGTCCTTTCATGCTGAATCACTTTCTGGGATTGAGTCCTGCAGACAGAAGATTGCGCTTTGGCGCGGCGTTGCCGGATGAAGCCGTCACGAAGTATGTCAATGCAATCGATTTCGACAGGGATACCATTTTCGGAGTCTATGAAAGTACGTTCAATCTTGTCGGCGTCGGCCATCTTGCTTTTCCCCTGCCCGAGAATTTGCCTCCGAGTGATGACGTACAGCCGAACCGTGTCGCCGAATTCGGGGTTTCCGTTTCCGCGCCCATGCGACGGAAAAACGTCGGCACCAAGCTGTTCGACCGGGCGGCCATTCATTGCCGGAACAAGCATATCAATACCCTGTATATCCATTGCCTTGCCTCGAACCGGCCCATGATCTGCATTGCGGAAAAGGCGGGAATGGAAATTCATAAAGACCACGGAGAAGTGGATGGCTATCTGAAGTTGCCCCACCCGGACACAGACAGCATCCGGCAGGAAAGTGCGGAGGAAACGGCCGCCATACTGGATTACGCCTTAAATGGCAAAATGAAGGAAGCGGTGAAATGGCTCAAAAGGATTATCTCACCGGAAAAGCATGACGCTTCCAAACCGCCATCCGATCATCATTGATGCCCTGTTTCTTTATTTCTGTCCCTGTCGGGCAGCTTTTTTTTATCGGGCCGACTGATGGCGACAGGGTCGCTTGCCGGAAAGGTTTCCTCCAGGGCTTCATCCAGATAATCATCGATACTTTTCATATCGTTCTGGTCGTCCCTTGTGGCTTTTTTCTTGTCGGGCATGCTTTTTCTCCTTTTGTGTACATCCACCATGAGGCTACAATTCTGATTTTGCTGATTGGCAGGCCGATTCATGACAGAAATCACTTACCCGTTTGACAGAATGATTCCGGAAGGTTCCTCCATAATGGAGGTCGCTCCGGGCATTTTATGGTTGCGCATGCCATTGCCTTTTGTATTGAACCACGTCAATTTATGGCTAATTAAAGATGGGAGCGGCTGGTGTGTTATCGATACCGGAGTGACCTGGGACAAAGCCAAAGAGCTGTGGCAAGAGTGGTTGGGGAAATATCCGTTAACGCGCCAGATCGTGACGCATTATCATCCTGACCACGTTGGAATGTCCGGGTGGCTGCAACAGGAAACAGGTGCGCCTTTATGGATGACGCAGGGCGAATATCTGTGTGGCCTTGCACTGGCAAATGACATCGGCAGTTATTCCATCAGTGCGATGCTTGAACTGTTCCGCCTGCACGGACTGGATGATGAACGCTTGAACGCCTTGAGACGACGTGGCAATGGATACAAAAAAGGTTTTCCTCTCATCCCGGCAACGTATCGAAGGATTTTCGATAACGAGGTGATCACTATCGGCGACCATAAGTGGAAAGTGACTGTCGGATACGGTCACGCTCCCGAGCATGCTTCCTTTTACTGTAAAGACCTGAATGTCCTGATTTCCGGTGACATGCTTTTGCCAGGCATTTCAACCAATATTCCTGTCAAGGCTGCCAATCCGCGTGGTAACCCCCTGAAAGATTTCCTGTCTTCCTTGAGACGTTATCTGGATTTGCCCGAAGATACGCTTGTACTGCCTTCACATGGACGCCCGTTTACCGGAATTCATCTGCGTGTCGATCAACTTGAAAAGCATCATAAGAAAAGGTGCGAGATCCTGCTGGACGCCTGTTTTGTCCCGAGAACAGCCTGCGACATTTTGCCGGCCTTGTTTGAGCGGGATATTGTCGACACCCATCAATGCATGTTTGCGATGGGTGAATCGATTGCACACATGAACTACCTGGAAGTGCAGAAGAAACTGGTGCGCATCGAAGGCGATCCCGTCAGATTCGCCAGATCATGAGGCATATGACCGAAACCGGTCAAACACCGAACATATGAAGAATGTACGGCGTCAAAAGACCTGTCAGCGTACCATTGATAATCAGTCCGAGACTCGAATACACGCCCAGCTTGATGTTTTTTTCCATCGCATGGGATGTTCCGACGGCATGTGCTGCCGCACCCAGTGCAAGCCCCTGCGCAATCGGGCTTTTTACACGGACGAGTTTTAAAAAGGCACGGCCGAAAATCGCCCCTAAAATACCCGTCAGGATCACGATGATGGCGGTTAAAGACGGTATGCCACCGGTCAGTTTGGAAACTTCCATGGCGATCGGGGTCGTTGCCGATTTTGGCGCAAGTGAGATCGCGACATCCAGAGATGCACCAAGGTGAAGGGCGATCAGATAAGCGGAAGTCGCACCGACAATACAGCCGACAAGCTGGCACGCAAGAATCGGAAACGCCTGTTTCCGGATTTGTTCGATCTGTAGATAGAGCGGAACACCGAGGGCGACAATCGCGGGTTTCAGCAGGAACTCGACGTATTTTCCGCCGGCATAGTACGTCTCGTACGAGATATCTCCCATTTTCAGCACTACGATGATCAGAATGATCGCGACGAGAATGGGGTTTAATATGATCGATTTCAGTCGTTTCTGGAGCAATTGCACCCCCCAGAACAGACCGACTGTCAGGGTGACCGCAAATAGTTCACTATGCAGGAATTCGTTCATAGTATTTTACGGATGAGTTGATATGTCCATCCTGTCGTGAGCAAAACAAGCAACATACTTCCCAGCGTGGCAACAGCGATAGGAATGAGTTGTGCCTGGATGACACCGAAATAAAGCATCAGGGCGACTCCCGGTGGTACAAAAAACAATCCCAGATGGGACAGCAAAAAGTCGGAAAACCCCTTGACCCATTCCAGTTTGACCAGACCGGTCTTTAACGAGAAAGTCAGGATCAACATGCCAAGCAGGGACGAAGGAAAGTTGATGTGTGTGGCGTGAACGATCAATTCGGCGATCGCGAGACAAATAAAGATGATGGAACACTGGCGAAGCATTTTCCAATTCCCTAATCAAGAAACAAAATCTGCAACTCGTGCATACGATAGCACTATTTGGGTTTCAGAACATTAGGGAATAGCGAAACTTGGGTATGGAAATATCGAAGTGTGCATCGGAAACGGCCAGTTAATGATAAGACTTCGGATTGTTCGCTTCAGGCATGGACATCATGGTTAGTGCAATCTGGCAGTCGCGGCAACCAGCCTTGATTCCCTTTTTGAACCATTCGATGGCTTTTTCTGCATCCAGCTCAACACCAAGTCCTTTTTTGTACAAGGTGCCCAGCCATAAATAAGCGGGAAGGTATTGCAGCCGGGTTGCCTGTTCGAGCAAATCAAGTCCTTTTACGGTATCGGTCTTTCCATGGCTGCCGGTTACCAGATAATGGCCCAGGATCGCCATCGATCTTTCATCCCCGTTATCCGCTACCTTCTGCAGCCATTCGTGGGCAAGCTCGACATTTCGTGGAACCAGTCTGCCTTCAAAATAAACGTCTGAAATATGATTGCCCGCATTCAGGTAACCGCCGTTGAAGGATTCCTCGAGTTTCTGAAACCCGAGTTCAGGGTTCAATGTACATCCTTCCCCATTCAAGAGCATCATGCCGATGGCGGCCTTGGCAGACAGGACACCGTTTTCAGCGCCGAACGAGAGCAATTCGAATGCTTTTGACTTGTTTGTCGGAACGCCATATCCTGATTGATAAAACCAGCCGAGATTGGCGTAGGCTCTGGGTTCCCCGAGAGCAATGGCCCTTTCGTACCACTCGACGGCTTTAGGAACATCCCGCGGCACGGCAATGCCGATGGCATATATTTTGCCCATGTGGAATGTCGCCGACGGGTCGCCCGACCGGGCCAGTTGTTCTATACGTTCAATGGCCTGGAAGTAGCGGACGGGAGCCAGATTGTCCAGATATTTTCCGGATTCGATACGAGCTTTGGCATTCTCCAGATACTTTGCCTTATATGGAGCATGAACGGCATAACAGACGTAATCGCCGTGGGAATCACTGGATTCAATTTCTGACCAGATGATGTCGTCGATTTCATTATCCGATTCGGGCGTAACCATAATTCACCAGTGCCAAAGCGTAAAGGTTTATTCAGATCAGGAAAACGGTCTCGGGTCTTCGACGGAAACGCGATACTGATAGGTTTCTCCATTAGCGCCTCCGGGAGGCAATTGCATCAGGCCGCGAGGGTCAAGACGGACCTTGTACAAAGGTGCCGGTTCTGCACCTTCCTTGTTTTCCCATTCGAAAACAGCATAGGGAACACCATCGATATAAACCAGATCGACAACGAAAACACCCTGGATTTCTCCAGAACGTGAAACAAGAGTACGAATTTTAGAAATTTCCATAGAATGATGAGCCCTTCAAATGACTAAAAAAGCGAAGCAGGAATAACAATACCATGATAATGGAAAAGATTGTTGCACGAGCGCAGCTTATCGGGACAGGAAACGAATAATCCATTGTCGAGCTTGATATTTCTTCAGAAATTTTCATGATTTCAGGGCGATACTTTCAGATCAGAAAGTCTGAGGGCAATTTCTTTTTGTCGATCTTGGATAAAAAAAGGTCGAAAAATTCATAAGGAGTCATCTCCAGTGCTTTCAGAACCGCTATCAGTTCGATGACGTCCAGACGTCTTCCGACATTTTCATATTTGGATACGAAAGATTGCGGTTTGTTCAGGCGTTCGGCGACTTCTGTCTGAAGCATGCCGAGTTCCTGTCGCCTTGCAATCAAAAGTTCGGCAAGGAGGTTGTAGGGATATGAATGTATGGGATGTGCCATATTCATATCCTATAACCTGATACAAAATATTCGATATCCGGATTTGGAATATTTTTGATATGGATTAAAACAGGAAGTGATTGTTTATAAATAGGTTTTCTGACAATCAATCTTTATAAGTTGTCAGAATTAATTAGAAAAAACGGGGGGGAGGTGCCAAATACGGAAAAGATTGCGCAATAGAAAATGCAGGTCCCTTTATCCTGACATGACACTTGATTAATTCAATAAAAAATATTCGGCGGGATTGTCAAATACCAGAGTTCATGCCAGGTTCTGCTGGCAAGCTGGAAAAT
>CAJKQK010000005.1 GCA_905202055.1 uncultured Oxalobacter sp. | reverse complement strand
GTGGAGAAGGCCGGCATCGAATACATGACGGAAACGCCGGTCGTCGAAATGATCCGCAAGGGCGACATGAAAAAAACGCCCTGGATCAGCGCCTACGAAATCAATAACGTTCAGGTCGGGCTTGAATGCGGCATGCGTGGCGTGGCGCAGATCGGCAAGGGCATGTGGGCTGCTCCGGATCTGATGGCTGACATGATTGCGGTAAAAGGCGATCATCTGAGAGCGGGCGCCAATACGGCCTGGGTACCATCGCCGACGGCTGCCTGTCTGCACGCACTGCATTACCATCAGGTCAATATCGAGAAAACGCAGGCTGAAATGGAAAAACAGCCTTTTGTCGATGTTCTCGACGATCTTCTTACCATTCCGGTAACCGACCAGCCAAACTGGTCTGCCGAAGAAATCCAGCAGGAACTGGACAACAATGCACAGGGCATCCTGGGTTACGTCGTTCGCTGGGTCAATCAGGGTATCGGATGTTCGAAAGTGCCTGACATTCGTAACATCGCCCTGATGGAAGACAGGGCAACGCTGCGTATTTCCAGCCAGCACATTGCCAGCTGGCTGCGTCATGGCATCACCACCGTCCCTCAGGTCATGGATACCTTGAAGAGAATGGCAGCGGTGGTGGATGAACAGAATGCCGACGATCCGACTTACAGGAAGATGACAGACGATTTCGAGCATTCCCCGGGATTCAGGGCCGCCTGCGATCTGGTCTTCAAGGGGTTGTCGCAGCCATCCGGTTATACGGATCCACTGCTCCAGAACTGGAGACAGAAAGCCAAGGAACAGTTCAGGTGCTGTTGCTGTGCCTGATGTAAAAGAGAGAAAAACCGGGCTTTGGACGTTTTCTCTCTCTTTCGATAGAACAGCTTTCCGATTCATTCGGAAGGCTGTTTTTTTATTGCCGGAAAGGCCGCTGGTGCCGGTATAAACCCGGAATATACCGACAGGAGTCGATCAGGCAATAAAAAAGCCTCGAAACAAGGGTTTCAAGGCTGAACAGGTAGAATCAATAAATTGCCATGCGTATGGTGCCGGGAGCCGGAATCGAACCGGCACGGTGTTTCCACCGGCAGATTTTGAGTCTGCTGCGTCTACCAATTTCGCCACCCCGGCAACGCTTGAGCATTATCGCTGATTTGCCTCTATAGAGCAACTGAAACACTTAGTTTTGAGGGTGTTTTGTGTCTAAAATCGTAAAATGTTCCACGATTGGCGGACGGGCGAAAAAAGGACCGACAACGCCACGCCACAGGAGGAAGGCCGGAGATCCGCGAAAGTCGACGGTATGGTTTTCCAGTGTGGCCCAGTAATTCATCAGAACATAGCGTTCAGGTGATTCGATGCACTTGTTGATCTGATAACCCACGAAACCTTTGGCGGTGATAAGGTGTTCTTTGATGCCGTGTTCAATGGCTTTGTCGAATTCGGCCTGTTTGCCGGGATGAATCAGAATGTCGACCAATTCAAGGATCATATTATTTTCCTGTCCGTAAAAGAGTTTATTTTAACATTGGGTACTGACGGCATCAGGATGATTTGCTGTATCTGGTGCCTTGGGATAGCGTATGTCGTCGATCCACTTGACGAGCGGGATCGTGGCTGGCAGAAGCGGTTCGACGTGGATCGAGCCCTGCCAGGAAAATTGCTGGCCTTCACGGCTTTGCGGAACACCCGTCCAGTCGTGGCTGATGTAAAAGTGCAGGCGCACATGAGCATGTGGATAGACGAATTCAACGCCACACCATGGATCGGCTGAAGCGATGGCGATTCCCAGTTCTTCCATGAACTCGCGTTTCAGGGCTTGTTCAATCGTTTCGCCGGCTTCGACCTTTCCGCCCGGGAATTCCCAGTAACCTTCATAAGGCTTGCCGACAGGGCGCTGGGCAAGCAGGATATCGCCGTTGTCTTTCATCAGAATGCCGACGGCGACATCGATCGGATTGTTTTTTTTCACTTGGTTTCCTTGTTATCCCATAATGAACCGTTGGGATCGGAAGTCGGGGCTGCGATACCGAAATGCCGGTAGGTCGCTGTGGTGGCGATCCGCCCCCGGGGAGTACGCTGGAGATATCCCTGCTGAATCAGGTAAGGTTCCAGAACATCTTCAATGGTATCCACTTCTTCACCGATGGCGGCCGCGAGATTGGCGATGCCGACAGGGCCGCCACTGAACTTGAACAGAACGGCTTCCAACAGTTTCCGGTCCATCAGGTCAAACCCGACCGGGTCCACATCGAGCATTTTCAGTGCAGCGTCAGCCATGTCATGAGTGATTTTTCCGTCGCCCTTGACTTCGGCATAGTCTCTGACACGCCGGAGGAGACGATTGGCGATACGGGGTGTTCCGCGGGCACGGCGGGCGATTTCCCTTGCGCCGTCTTCGACTATCGGCGCTTTCAACAGCATGGCGCTTCGTGTCACGATTCGCGTCAAGTCGTCGATATCATAAAATTCGAGCCTTGCCACGACACCGAAACGGTCCCGTAACGGATTGGTCAGCATGCCTGCACGAGTCGTTGCACCGATCAGGGTGAATGGTTGCAAGTCCAGTTTGACGGAACGGGCTGCCGGTCCCTCTCCGATCAGGATATCGATCTGGTAATCTTCCAGAGCCGGATACAGAATTTCCTCGACAACGGGCGACATGCGGTGGATTTCATCGATGAAAAGCACGTCATTGGCTTCCAGATTGGTCAGGATAGCGGCCAGATCGCCGGCCCTTTCCAGAACAGGTCCGGACGTCTGGCGAAGATTGACACCCATTTCACGGGCAATGATATGAGCCAGAGTCGTCTTGCCCAGTCCGGGAGGCCCGAACAGGAGGGTATGGTCCAGTGCTTCATTGCGCTTTTTGGCTGCAGCGATGAAGATTTCGAGCTGTTCGCGTGTTTTATGCTGCCCGACATATTCGTTGAGCAGTTTCGGGCGCAAGGCTCTTTCAATCGCTTCCTCATTCGGGGAGGCGGGCGAGGCATCGATAATTCTTTTTTCGCTGAAATCGTCCGTTTGAATGCTCATACCTGTATTCCGTTATTGTCTGAATCAGCCTTTGGACAAGGCTTTCAGTGCCATTTTAATCCCGTCGGAGACGCTGCAGTCGTTTGGTATCTGTTTGATTGCCAGTACCGTTTCTTTTTCAGAATAGCCCAGCGCGAGCAAGGCGTTCTGAATGTCGGTCATTGCGTCGTTCCGGATATTGTCGGAGGTGGCGGACAGGGCGCTGGATTCGAGTTTACCCTTCAGTTCCAGCAACAGGCGTTCAGCCGTTTTCTTGCCGATACCGGGAATACTGGTCAAACGGGAAGCATCCTGAAGGACAACAGCCTGTGACATGTCATTGACCGACAGGCCAGACAGCAAGGCGAGAGCAGTTCGTGCGCCCACGCCGGAAATGCGGATCAATTGCCTGAAAAGAGCTCTTTCGTCAAGACTGCCGAAACCGTAGAGGACATGCGCGTCTTCGCGGATGGCCAGATGCGTAAACAACGTGACTTTTTCGCCGACCGCGGGCAAATTGTAAAAAGTGCTCATCGGTACATCGATTTCGTAACCGACACCCTGACAATCGACCAGCAGTTGTGGCGGATTCTTTTGCAGCAAGATACCTTGTATGCGACCAATCATGAGATGTATGGGGAAAAGAATTAAATGATCTTTATATTACCGGATAAGTCTGCCACGTTTAATACGGAACGTGTTCTGATTGCTCAAGACTGCTGCTTTTTCCAGTGCCCGTATGGCATCAAAGCCATGAGCGTGGCAAATGGCGACACCCAATGCATCGGCAGCGTCACTTCCGGGAATCCCGGGAAGCGATAAAAGCCGCTGAACCATTTCCTGAACCTGTTTTTTTTGTGCCTTGCCGTGACCGACGACAGCCTGCTTGATTTGCAGTGCAGTGAATTCATAGACAGCCAGCTCTGAGGCGACCAGCGCACTGATCGCCGCTCCACGGGCCTGACCCAGCAGCAGCGTGGATTGCGGATTGACGTTGACGAATACTTTTTCAATCGCGGCACAATCAGGTTGATATTCAGTGATGATTTCGGAAATGCCATCGAAGATCGTTTTGAGACGCAAAGGCAAACCTGCCTCGGCAGGTGTTTTCACGGTGCCTGAGGCAATGTAAACAAGGGCATTTCCTTTTTTATGAATGATTCCGAAACCGGTTGTCCGAAGTCCCGGATCGATACCGAGGATTTTCATGGCATGCCTTTCAAAATGTGATGTATCACAGCCATGAAAATCCTTTATCCATTAATGACGGAAATGGCGGATGGACGTGAAGACCATGGCAATACCGTGTTCGTCCGCAGCCGCGATGACTTCAGGATCTCGCACGGAGCCACCCGGCTGGATGACTGCCGTGGCACCAGCGTTGGCTACGATGTCGAGGCCGTCGCGGAACGGGATGAACGCGTCGGAAGCCACGACGGAACCTTTCAGCGACAGTCCGGCATTTTCAGCTTTCATGGTTGCCGTACGGGCCGCGTCGACACGGCTCATCTGGCCGGCACCTATACCCAGTGCCATACCGTTTCCACAGAAAACAATCGCGTTCGATTTGACGAATTTGACGACTTTGGATGCGAAAAGCATATCTGACATCTGTTGGGGTGTCGGTTGCTGTCTGGTGACGACTTTCAGATCCGTTGAGATGACGTCAACGATGTCAGGGGACTGAACTAGCAGACCGCCGCCGACACGTTTCATGTCGAATGCATTAACGTTCTTGCCGAGATTGATTTCCAGCAGGCGCAGGTTTTTCTTGCGGTTGAAAATACTTTTCGCCTCTTCCGTGAAAGAAGGTGCGATCAGGACTTCAACGAACAGTTTGGAGACTTCTTCCGATGTATGTGCATCCAGCTCGCCATTGAAAGCGATGATGCCGCCGAAAGCGGCTTCAGGGTCGGTCTGCAGCGCTTTCTGATAAGCGTCGAGCAAATCCCTGCCGACAGCGACACCACATGGGTTGGCGTGTTTGATGATGACGCAGGCGGGTTCGTCGAAATTCTTGACGCATTCCCAGGCAGCATCCGCATCGCTGATATTGTTGTAGGAAAGTTCTTTTCCCTGCAATTGCCGGTAGCTTGCCAGTGTACCCGGCTCGATATCTTTTTCGCGATAGAAAGCGGCGGACTGGTGCGGGTTTTCACCGTAGCGCATATCCTGGACTTTCTCGAATTGCAGATTGAGGATTTCAGGATAAGCTTTGCGGTTCTGGTGTTTCTTGTCCGCTTTCAGGCTGGACATGTAATTGGCAATCGCACCATCGTACTGTGCAGTATGGGAAAACGTTTTTTTCGAGAGCTCGAATCTGGTGTCTGTCGTCAGGTTGCCGTCGTTCTTTTTCATTTCAGCGATAATGCCATCGTAATCGGCAGGGTCGCATACGACGGCGACATCCCTGTAATTCTTGGCAGCCGAGCGCAGCATGGCAGGGCCACCGATATCGATGTTTTCAATCGCGTCTTCCAGTGTGCAGTCTTCTTTTGCAACTGTCTGCTGGAACGGATACAGATTGACGACCACCATGTCAATCGTGTTGATACCGTGTTTGCCAATGGCATCCATATGGGAAGGGATATCGCGTCTGGCCAGAATGCCGCCGTGGACTTTTGGGTGCAGGGTTTTGACGCGACCGTCCATCATTTCAGGAAAACCGGTGTAATCGGCGACTTCGGTGACGGCAATATCGTTCTTTTTAAGCAATTCAGCTGTTCCGCCAGTGGAAAGAATGGAAACATTCATTGCAGCCAGTTCTTTGGCGAATTCGACAAGTCCGGTTTTGTCGGAGACGGATATCAGAGCAGATTGAATCATGATGAGTGTGGTAAATAGCGATGGAGGTTAAGCCAGAAAAACGGTTTTACAACAATTTGTGTTCAAGCAGTTTTTTACGAAGTGTGTTTCTGTTGATGCCGAGTATTTCGGCTGCATGGGACTGATTGTTTTTTGCATGAGCCATGACTGCAACCAGAACGGGTTTTTCAACCGTATGCATGATCATGTTATAAATGTCGGTAGGCTTCTGACCGTCCAGATCCTTGAAATATTCCTGTAAACTTTGCAGGACGACATCCTGGATATGCTCTTTGCTCATGTCTATTTCCATCGACGGGTGATTCGCCACCCATCGGCCAATCAGATTTTCAAATATTACGTTATTGTAACCGCTACGAGCGTTGAAGTAGAGTCATAAAGAAGCGATCGACTTCATTTATTTGCTCTTCACATGTTTCGGAACGGTTGGCGGCATGACGCAATTTTTCTCCGTCCGGAAGATTTTTTGCGTACCATCCGATATGTTTACGGGCGGTGCGCACTCCTGCCGCTTCACCATAAAAAGCGTAATGTTGTTCTAAATGCTCATGCACAATCTGTCGGATTTCATTGAAATCAGGAGGTGGTAAAAATGCGTCATTTTTCAAAAAATAATCGATTTCACGGAAAATCCAGGGTTTTCCCTGAGCGCCACGACCGATCATGACGGCGTCGGCTCCGGTTCTTTCCAGAACGGCTTTGGCTTTTTCGGGCGAATCGATATCGCCATTGGCGACAACAGGAATGGATACCAGTGATTTGACTTCGGCAATCGTGTCGTATTCAGCCTGCCCACGGTAAGCGTCTTCACGGGTTCTGCCATGCAAGGTCAGGGCGGCGATTCCGGCCGATTCCGCTATTTTCGCGATGGCGGGGGCATTGATGTGGGAACGGTCCCATCCGGTCCGGAATTTCAGTGTGACCGGCACAGAGACGGCATGGGTGACCGCTTCCAGTATTTGTCCAACGAGTGGTTCATTTTGCAAAAGGGCCGAACCGCACCAGTTGTTACAGACTTTTTTGGCGGGACATCCCATATTGATGTCGATAATCTGGGCGCCCTGATCGACATTGTAACGTGCACTATCGGCCATCGTGGCCGGGTCGGAACCGACGATCTGGACAGCGCGAGGCTCGATTTCTCCTTCGTGGACGATCCGTCGTCGGCTTTTCGGGGTATGGCGCAGCAAGGGATTGGCTGCGGCCATTTCAGACACGGCGTATCCGGCTCCCAGTTTTTTGCATAACTGGCGGAAAGGACGATCTGTAATACCGGCCATCGGAGCGACAATAAGATTGTTGCTCAAGGCATAAGGGCCTATCTGCATGATACGAAAGGAAAAAAAGGTTATTTTACCAAAAGCTTTGCCTAAAAAACAGGCAAATTTCAAAGTCAGAAATGTTTGTAATAATCGACGGCTGGTTTTCTGGCTTCTTCAAGATGAGCGGACTCGCCCCATGTCAGGAGTTCAAGCTTTCCGTCAGTGAATCTGAAACGGTTGATGCTGGTATTCAGAACCGGCATCCGGCATCGCGTCCCGAGAGGAATGTTCTGTGCAATGCGATAAGCCGTTTCGATGACGCCGAAATGCGTGACGATAGCAAGTTTTTTGCCTGCATGCCGGGCAGCGACATTGAAAAGGGCATTCGACGCGCGATGATGGAATTGCCGCGGGCTTTCCGTTTTTCTCTCTCCGTCCGGAAAGAACAGATCCGGATCGGCGGCGTACCATGCTTCATACAAATCGGGGTAAGTCGCCTTGATTTCGTCAGACATCATGCCTTCGCAAATACCATAGCAGCGCTCGCGAAGTGATTTGTCGATTTCGACCGGCAATTGATGGTAGCGGGCGATTTCGTCCGCCGTCTGCCAGGCCCGTTGCAAATCGCTGGAAAAAATGGCATCCAGCGGCTCATCCTGCAAAGTTTCGGCAAGAGTGAGTGCCTGCAAACGGCCTTCCTCATTCAGCGGGATATCGCTGTGTCCCTGAAGGCGCTTCTTTTTGTTCCAGGCCGTTTGCCCATGACGAATGATCAGGATGTCAGTCGCTTGTTCCATTTCTTCAGGCGGACAACTTCACGGCAGGATTCAGGGAGTAAATGCCGGTCATGCTGGCCTTGTCCAGAACGTGCCCTTTCATGGCAGCGAGTACATCCTGTCCGGTGAAACGGCCGGACAGCGGCAATTTTTCAATATCCAGAGCATAAAGCGTGAAAACGTAATGATGCGGGATAGAATCGTTCCAGGGAGGACATGGACCGTCGTAACCGTAATAATCGCCGGACATATCCTTATCGCTGGCAAACCATCCAGTGTAGTCGTTAATGCCGTGACGGGCGCCATGCAAGGTGTCGGGACCGCTTTTTCCACGGGCGGTAATGCCATTCGAGAATTCACTTTCCGAAATGGATGTTGTCGAGGCAGGCAGATCGATCATGACCCAGTGATAAAAATCCACACGAGGCAAATCGGCAGGGACAATTTTGCCTTCCTGATTGACGTCGTCGCCTTTGGACGGGACGTCATAGTCATGACATATCATTACCAGTGAGCGGGTGCCGTCTGGTAAATCACTCCATTGGAACTGGGGATTTTTATTGTCCGACATGGCGGCATGTGTGGTCGGGTCGGTTTTGCAAAAAGCGAATTGTGACGGAATGACTGCACCATCCTGAAAAGAGTTGCTCCAGAGTTTCATGTTAGCTCCTGATAGTCCGATGGTAAAAGAAGAGATAGCGTTATTTTGCCAGATGACAGCGGATTTCTGAATTATTTTCGGGACGTATCCAGCCAGAACGTCACCGGGCCGTCATTGGTCAGCGACACTTTCATATCAGCGCCAAACTGGCCTGTCTGTATGCCGGGCAGTTTCCCTTTTGCCTGTGCGACGAAATAGTCGAACAGTTTTTTCCCGATATCAGGCGGGGCGGCGGGAGAAAAAGACGGCCGTGTTCCCGATTTTGTATCGGCGGCCAGCGTAAATTGGGGAACGATCAACAGTTCGCCACCGATAGCTGTGACTGAAAGATTCATTTTATCGTTTTCGTCGGAAAAGACGCGATAACCGAGCAACCGGTTCAAGAGGATATCCGCTTCTTTTTCAGTATCGTTTTTTTCGGCACATAAAAGGATCAGCAATCCTTTTCCAATCCGTCCGATTTCCTGATTGCCAACTGTGACACTTGCTTCACAGACTCGTTGTAGCAGAGAGATCATGCATCTTCCTTGCGTTCATGAAAATAAATAATAATGAATTTTACATTTCAGAGGGTAGGATGTGATCAAAATGAAATTTATTTGTACGACAGTTTGATTCAATGGAGGGCGATAGTGAACAAAAGGAATTGAATAACTTGCCTGTGGGAAATATAAAGTTAAAGTATAATCTGATCAAGCTTATTTCCTGCTCATCTTCTCAAACAGTTTTCACGGTGGATATCGGTTTAGATATACCGGACGACAAACGGGCCAGACAAATACAGCCTATTGAAAATCTCAAAATACTGGTTGTCGACGACGATCTGGGCACGTGCGAGCATACAGCGCTTGTTCTCGACAGGATAGGGACGTCTGCAGAGTGGATGATGTCAGGGAAAGAGGCAATTGCAAAAGTCATACAAGCCCTTTCAATAAGCGACGATTATGATAATGGGAAAATGCCTGAAATGGACAGGATCGAAACAACCCGGAAAATTCGCAAAAACCCGGGGGCAGGCACCCCATTACCATTATCAGTCCATATTCAGTCCATATGACTGGTCGGATATTGAAAAAGAGGTGCGTGAAGCCGGTGCCAATGCTTTCATTTCCAAACCCATGCTTCAGTCATCCATTTATCAGACGCTTGTTTCCGTAACGTACATGACTCGCATGGTGATTCCGGATCAAAATGTCAATGCAAGCCTGGCGGGTAAAAGGATTCTGGTTGCAAAAGACAATGAACTGAACCAGGAAATCATGGTGGAGTTGTTGAAACAGGCAGGCGCAAAAGTCGAAATCGCAAAAGATGGAGTCGAAGTTGACAATAAGTTTGCCAATTCCTTTCGGGAAACATATGATCTTATATTAATGGATATCCAAATGCCTTATCGCAATGGCTGTGAAGCATCGAAAGCAATACGTTGTCTGGATCGCGGTGATGCGAAGTCCATACCGGTAATTGCCATGACGGCTAATGTTTTCGCCAGCGACATCGCCGCATCCAAAGCGGCAGGGATGAATGGGCATTTGGGCAAATCCGTTGATATGAAGTTATTGTATCAAACGATCGCCGGACAACTGGAGAAGACGGAAAATGAATCTTAAAGATGCACTGGAACTGGCCGGGGTCGATTATGAAATGACCTTGAACCGGTTTTCCAACAATGCGATGCTACTGGAAAGGTTTGTGAAAAAATTTCCCGGTGACAAGACTTTTCAGGAGCTCGATGCGGCTGTCGGTGACAAGCGTTTTGGTGATGTCGAACGGGCTGCGCATACCTTGAAGGGAATTGCAGCCAATCTCGGGTTTCAATATCTCTCGGATTTGAGTGCGGAGGTGGTTAATCTTGTCAGATCCGATCATTACGACAAGGACAATATTGGAATTGTCTTTTCCAGAGTGGCAGAAGAATACGAAAAAGTTGTTTTCTGTGTAAACCGTTTAGGTTAGTTGAATGTTCTGATGGATAAACAAACCATTCTGATTGTCGATGATGTCGAACTGAACCGGGCTATTCTGGCCGAGCTTTTCAGCGATATATACCACATTCTCGAAGCGGAAAACGGTCGGGAAGCCCTCGATATTCTTGAAAAAGATATCGATCAGGTTGTGATGGTATTGCTCGATATCGTCATGCCCGTCATGGATGGTTTTGAGGTATTGCAGGAAATGACCGAACGGAAACTGATCGAACAGGTTCCTGTCATACTGATCACTTCCGAAAATTCTGACAGGGCAGCACTGCAGGGATATCAGCTGGGTGTGTCCGATATTATCAACAAGCCTTTCAATCCGGAAGTCGTCAAAAGACGCGTCGCCAACGTTATCGAATTGTTCATGCACAAGTCCAATCTGGAGAAACTGGTTGGAAAACAGATCGAAACGCTTGAAAAACAGGCAAACAAACTCAATCAGGTCAATAATTTTCTCATTGAAACCCTGAGCACGGCTGTCGAATTCCGTAATTGCGAATCAGGACAGCATATCAAGCGAATCCGGCACACTACCCAGATTCTCCTCGAGGCGATTTCAAGAGAATATCCGGAATATGAGCTGTCACCTTACCATATCGAAAAGATATCCAGTGCATCTGCCATGCACGATATCGGAAAAATCGCCATTCCCGATTACATCCTGAACAAGCCGGGCAAACTGACATCGGAAGAGTTCGAAATCATGAAGGCGCATTGCATTCGTGGATGTGAGTTCCTCCAGAGTATTCATTATGCGCAGGATGAGGAATATTTCCGTTTCTGTTACGAGATTTGCCGGCATCATCATGAACGCTGGGACGGCAATGGTTATCCTGACAGATTAAAGGGTGACAATATTCCCATCTGGGCACAGGTTGTTTCTCTTGCGGACGTTTATGATGCATTGACGAGCAAACGGGTCTACAAGAATGCTTATTCGCATGAAAAAGCGGTGAAAATGATTCTGGATGGCGAGTGTGGTGTGTTCAATCCGAAACTTCTGGAGGTATTCGTCAAGGTTGCACCGGTACTTGAAAGGGATCTCGCGTCCAATGAAGAAATCGTCGATGCGGAATTTTCTGTATGTAGTACGTTTGTTCCGGCGCAGGAAGTACAGGCAAAACCGGAAGAGTCCGGATTGTCATCCAGAACATTGAGGCTGCTCGAACTGGAGCGGGAAAAATATCGCATTCTCTCCGAACTGTCCGGTGACATTGTTTTCAATTACGACACAAAGTCAGACGTGCTGGAATTTTCCGAGAAATATTACGATCTTTTTCACCGGGATATCAGGATTCCGAATGCACGGGATATGATAGAACGCTCGGAAGTCATTCATCCCGACGATCGTTCCCTTTTTCTCAGGCGGTTGACCGAGTTGACGCCAAAATTTCCCAGTTGCAGGATCGAGCTTCGCATGATGGTGCCCGATCAGGCATTCCGATGGTTCGAAGTCAGTGTCAATGCATTGTGGAATACAGAAACCAATGTGGAATGCGTCGGCTATCTTGGCAAGCTCGCCAATATCCACGAACGCAAGATCGAAGCCAATCTGTTGAGGAAACAGGCCAATATGGATTCCCTGACCGAACTGGACAACCGCAAACGCATCAGGGAACGCCTCATCAGCCTTTTCGAAGAAAACAAAAAGGAGACAGGGGCGTTTTTCTTTATCGATATTGATAATTTCAAGGCCATCAACGACAATCTCGGCCATATGTTCGGGGACGAAATCCTCAGATATATTGCCAGTGAAATCAAGCGGAAAGTCCGTTCGACCGATATTGTCGGTCGCATAGGTGGTGACGAATTCGTCGCTTTTCTCCGCAATTCCTCATCCGAAAAAGCCGTTGCCGAAAAAGCACGGGATATTTGCGACCTGTTCAAGAATACCTACAAGGAACTGATCGACAAATACAACGTATCATGTAGCGTCGGTATTTCCCTTTTTCCGCGTGACGGAAAGTCTTATGAAGAACTTTTCCACCATGCCGACAGGGCACTGTATTATGCCAAGGAGCGCGGCAAGAACGGATATGCGTTTTATAATGAAACGATGGGTAATTCCGATTTCAAAACCGTTCTGACCAATGTGGTGGAAAACTACCAGCTGATCAAATAGGTGTTTCCGCAGGCGGGTTGGCTTAATCCGGTTTTGCCGGCTCAGGCGGGATACAAGGCGCCGAGCGCACGGAGTCCTCTCGCTCCGGTAACGGAAGGAAGATTGCCGGGTTTGCCGATCATGAAACGATGGGCCAGCCATGCGAATGCAAGCGCTTCGACATGCATTGGATCCACTCCCAACGCATCACTGGTTTTCAACATGGCCGGGATGTTTTTCGTTTTGAGCCGTTGTCCGATGAGTTCCATCAGAAACGGGTTTTTTGCCCCGCCGCCACAGACGTAAATTTCATCTGCAAAAGAGGCATGATCGCGTATCGCGTCAGTGATCGTTTCTGCCGTCAGCATCGTCAGGGTTGACTGAACATCGGAAGGTTCGAGCCGTTCGAAAACATCCGATGTCGAGAATACGGAATCCAGCCAGTTCAAATTGAAAAGGTCGCGTCCGGTACTTTTCGGCGGGACTTTTCCGAAGAAGGGCTCTTTCAGTAATGCCCTGAGTAATTCCTGCGAGCAGATGCCGCTTTTGCCCCATGTGCCATCTTCATCATAATTTTTCTTCAGATGCTTGCCGACCCATGCGTCCATCAGCATGTTTCCGGGCCCGGTATCGAAACCGGAAACCGATCCGTCAGGACTCAAAATGCTGATATTGGCGATGCCGCCGATATTGATCACGGCACGGGAAGAGTACTGGCTGCCGAAAACGGCATAATGGAACGCGGGAACAAGAGGGGCTCCCTGTCCATTCGCTGCAATATCCCTGTTTCTGAAATCGGCAATGACATTTATCTGCGTGAGTTCGGCCAGAAGAGCCGGGTTGTTTGTCTGCCGGCTAAAGCCGAGTTCAGGACGGTGACGGATGGTCTGGCCATGAGCGCCGATAGCCCGTACGTCTTTCGCGGAAATGTCCTTTTTCTGAAGCAGGGTATACACGCACTCGGCATACAGGACAGCCAGCCGGTTGGCGGCAAGCGCTTCTTTTTCGATTTCATTCTGGCCCGGCAATTGCAGGGACATCAGCTGTTGGCGCAAGTGCTTATCGAACGGAACGTGGGCGGTTGCAAGAATGCCGGTTTCGCCGCCATCGTAATCGTCCGGTATGAAGGTCAGCACACCGTCAACACCATCCAGGCTCGTCCCGGACATCAGGCCTATGTAAAGAGACATTTCGTAAAGGATTATGCTTTTCAGTTGCTGGCAGCAGCATGTCTCTGATGGGCCGTTGAATCCATCAGGGAAAAACGGTGTTGCATATCGGCCAGGGTCGCCTTGAATTTTACCATTTCCCGTGCGGTCAGCGGATGGGCATTCGGCATATCGATTTTCATCGGGTTTTGCTGGACGTTATTGACCCTGAATTCATAGTGAAGGTGCGGGCCGGTACTGAGTCCGGTCGATCCAACGTAACCGATGATGTCTCCCTGGCTGACTTTTTTGCCTTTGGACATCCCCGGAGCGATCCGGCTCATGTGCCCGTAGGCGGTGGAATAAGCTCCCCAGTGCTTCAGAACGATAAAATTGCCGTAGCCGTTCTGCCATCCCGAAAAGTTGATCGTTCCGTCCGCTGCCGCACGGATCGGGGTTCCTGTCGGAGCGGCAAAATCGATGCCCTTGTGTTGTCTGATATTGCCTGTGACGGGGTGGACACGAGTGGCAAAACCGGATGAGACGCGCGTGAATTCGAGCGGCGATTTCAAAAAAGCCTTTTTGTTGGATTTACCGCTGAAATCGTAATAATCGCCTTTACCGGGCAAACGTTCGAACCAGATAATTTGATGAGCCTCGCCTGCGTTGATGAATTCGGCAGCCAGAATGTTGCCTGTTTTTAACAATTTCCCGTTTTGCCAGAAAGTTTCGTAAACGACGTTGAAATGGTCCCCGCGACGCAAATCGGAATTGAAGTCGATATGAGTGGAAAACATTTCAATCATTTTTTTTGTGACGGCATCCGGAATGCCGGCTGTATCCGTTGCGGCGAAAAGGGACGAATGTATTGTCCCGGAACGCATTTCCACCATTCTTTCGGTTTTTGCCACTTCGTTGGAAGAGGTAAAACCTGTATCGGTTCGTGAGATGACTATGGTGACGCCTTCTTTAGGATCGGCAGCGGCAGCGGAAAGCCAGTAGAGGAGGCCCTTGTCGTCTGTTTTCGCCTGAATGGTACGGCCTGCTTTCAAATGCAGGAATGCCCTGGCTTTCTCATCCGATTTGATGAACTGGAACGCCTGCTGGTCATCCACTCCGAGTCGTGTCAGGAGTGTACCGAGCGTATCGCCGGGACGGATCTTGTCTTCACGCGCAAAAAACTGTTTTTCACCACGCAGTTTTTCAAGCTGGTCTGAGAGGGTTGGAAGCGGGACGTTTTCTTCAATGGTTCTGACGGTAATGTCATGTTTGTCCGGAGGAGAGCCGGGAGCGGTTGCGGCAGCGCCGAAAGCGATGAAAGCGAAAGAGAGTGCCACGACTGAAACGCTACGGGTTTTCTGGCAACGGCCCAAAAGCGATTTTTTCGCTTTCTGGAATAATGGATGCTGTTTTAATTCCTTAACCGAGAGAATTCGTGGTGCTTTCCCGATAGAAAGAAGACGTTTCAGTTTCTCGATGAACCGCATTAAATTCCTCTTATTGCCGCAATCAGTTAAAATTCACTTTTTTGCACCATTCTCTTCTTATTATTTTTATAGGATCAGGCATTTGCAAAATTGCCGAAAGTCCACATTATACCAATACAAACTGTCATAAATTAGTGAAATGAACGAAAAAATTTCTGTGCCTGCGGCCGATGAGTTGTCTTTGTCCGATGCTGTCAGGGAAGCGCTGGCGATCACCTTGCGCGGGTGCGATGAACTCCTGATCGAATCCGAATTTGCCCAGAAACTCGCCCGTTCCGAAAAAACGGGCAAACCGCTGCGTATCAAGCTGGGACTGGATCCGACTGCGCCTGATTTGCATCTGGGACACACGGTTGTATTGAACAAAATGCGCCAGTTGCAGAATCTCGGACATGTCGTGATTTTCCTGATTGGCGATTTTACGTCGATGATTGGCGATCCAAGTGGAAGAAATATTACCCGTCCTCCATTGACACGCGAACAGGTCAAGGAAAATGCCATGACCTATTTCGCACAGGCCAGTCTGGTTCTGGATCCGGAAAAAACCGAAATCCGATACAACTCCGAATGGAGTGACAAACTGGGTGCGGCAGGCATGATCCAGCTCGCTTCGCAATACACGCTGGCACGGATCATGGAGCGCGAAGACTTCGCCAACCGTTTCAAAAACGGTTTTCCGATTTCCGTTCATGAACTGCTCTATCCATTGATGCAGGGGTATGACTCCGTGGCTTTGCAGTCTGATCTGGAGCTCGGTGGCACGGACCAGAAGTTCAATCTGCTGGTAGGCCGTGAATTGCAGCGTCATTACAATCAGGAACCGCAGTGCATTTTGACCATGCCTCTTCTGGAGGGGCTGGATGGCGTCGAGAAAATGTCCAAATCCAAAGGCAATTACGTTGGCATCACCGAACCGGCCAATGTCATGTTCGGCAAACTGATGAGTATTTCCGATGAAATGATGTGGCGTTATTACGATCTTTTGTCGTTCAAGTCGATACAGGATGTGCAACGTCTGAAAGAAGAAGTGGCAAACGGCAGGAATCCGCGTGACGTCAAGGTGGAACTGGGCAAGGAAATCGTTACCCGTTTCCACTCGAGTGCTGCCGCCGACGCGGCTCTGGAAGATTTCGTTGCCCGTTCGCGCGGCGGCATTCCGGATGACATACCGTCCGTTTCCCTCTCTGGCGCGCCGCTGGGAATCGGGCAATTGCTGAAGCAGGCCGGATTGTGCGCATCCACATCGGAAGCCTTGCGCCTTGTCGATCAGGGGGGGGTTCGTATCGACAGCCAGACGGTCAGCGACAGGAGCCTGAAAGTGGAAGCGGGAGATTTTGTCGTTCAGGTTGGCAAGCGCAAATTCGCCAAAGTGACGTTAGCCTGATTCAGGCGAATGCGGAGGATAACATCCGGTTCAGATGTTATCCCTCCCGATTTTTCTGACGCTCGGGACGTGACGGACACGGCGGATCAGATTGGCCAGATGGACGCGGTTTTCCACCTGAATCGTGAATTTGAACATCGTGAATTCACCTTGCGCTTCCAGCGAAACGGCGGTGATATTGGCATTCGCACCGCTGATTTCGGATGTGACACGAGCCAGAACGCCTTTTTCTTCATGAACCAGTACACGCAGATAACAATCGAAGCTGCGATTGCCGAGATCTTCGCCCCAGTCGACATTGATCCATTTTTCAGGCTCTTTTCCCATCAGTTTCTTGGCCTGCTGGCATTCGGCATTATGAACGACCAGCCCGCGGGTCATATTGAGTTCGCCGATAATTGAATCGCCGGGTATCGGGAGACAACAGGCAGCAAGCTGGACATTGATTCCTTCACTGCCGTAAATAAGAACCGGTTCGACTTTTTGCGGTTCTTCCTCATCTGTCGCATTCCCTTTTTTGCGGTTCACTTCGTCGATCAGGCCTACAACTCGGCGGGCTACCAGCGCCGCCAGCCGTTTACCTACCCCGATATCGGTATAAATATCGTCCAGTGACTTCGAACCGGTTTCATACAGGAGCTTGTCGAAAACGGCCTGGGGGATTTCTTCCTCGTTCAAATGCTGCGATTTGAAGGCTTGTTCAAGCAGTCGTTTCCCGAGCTTGATGGAATCAGACTGATTGACGGAGCGAAGATAACTGCGAATGCATGAACGGGCCTTGCCTGTACGCACGAATTCAAGCCATTTCGGCGTGGGATGTGCATTTGGCGACGTGATGATTTCAACAATATCACCGTTTTGCAATTCAGTACGTAATGGGACAGGACTGTTGTTGATCTTGACGGAGGCGGTATGGTCACCGACATCCGTGTGGATGTTATAAGCAAAGTCCAGTGCCGTTGCCTGACGTGGCAGAGCAATGATTTTCGATTTCGGTGTGAATACGTAAACGGAATCCGGGAAAAGGTCGACCTTGATATGTTCGAAAAACTCGGCGGAGTTGCCGGTTTGCTGCTGGATGTCCAGAAGGGACTGGAGCCATCCAAGACTGTGTTTCTGAAGATCGGTTAGCGTCTCGTTTTCGGATTTGTACAGCCAGTGAGCGGCCACACCTGTTTCGGCAACGTGGTGCATTTCAGGTGTGCGAATCTGGAATTCGACTGGCGCGCCGTAAGGGCCGATCAGGGTTGTATGCAAAGACTGGTAACTGTTCAACTTCGGCATGGCAATATAATCCTGCACCTTGCCGGGAATGGGTTTGTACAGGGCATGCAAAACGCCGAGCGCCATGTAGCATTGCGGCAGCGTTTCGACGACGATACGGAAACCATAAATGTCCAGAACCTGGGAAAAAGAGAGGTTCTGGTTGCGCATTTTCCGGTAAATGCCGTACAGGGTTTTTTCGCGTCCGTAGATTTCGGCATGAATGCCGTTTTTTTCCAGTGCCGTGCTGACGGCATCGTGTACCTTGCCTAACAGGACACGCCGGTTGCCCCGGGAAGCCTGAATGGCTTTAGACAGCACTTCATAACGGTAGGGATAGAGGCGGTGAAACGCCAGATCCTGCATTTCGCGGTACAGGTTGTTGATACCCAGACGATGCGCGATCGGGACGTATACTTCCATCGTTTCACTGGCGATACGGAATTGCTTGGAGCGATTCATGACATCCAGCGTTCGCATGTTATGCAAACGGTCTGCCAGTTTGATGAGAATGACACGGACATCCCGCGCCATGGCAAGCAGCATTTTCCGGAAATTTTCGCCCTGTGCATCGACATGGGTCTTGAACTGGAGTTTTTCCAGTTTCGACAAACCGTCCACCATAGCTGCGACCGGCGCCCCAAAACGCTCGATCAGTTCGTCGAGGGTAACGCCCTGGTCTTCGACGACATCGTGCAATAACGCCGCCATGACGGCTTGGGCGTCCAGTTTCCAGCCTGCGCAGATTTCGGCAACAGCGAGAGGATGGGATATATATGGTTCCCCGGATTTGCGGATCTGCCCAAGATGTTTTTCATCTGCAAAGCGGAAAGCCTCCAGAATCCGCTTCATATCAGCGGGAGAAAGGTAGGTCTCCAGTTTTTTGGCAAGGTTCGAGAACGTAACCACCAGCGGTTTGGTCGATGGTGGTGCGATCTTGGCAGCGCTGTCAAACTGGTTGACAGGCAACGCGGCATGGTTCGGGTCAACAATGCCGGTCTGGCTGGTCGAAGAAGCGGTTCCGTTAAGCGTCATAAGTGTTTTCCAGAATCAGCGAAACAGTTTAATAACCGCCAGGCAAAACGTACCGTTTGTGGGTGTATCCAAACCGTTTTAGCTTGGCACCTTTTTCAACATTTCCTTGCCGACTTTGGCTGCGGCGATTTCGCGCAACGCGATTACCGTCATTTTATCCTTGGCTTCGACCTTAGGTGTATGACCCTGTAACAGCTGGCGGGCGCGATAAGTCGCACACAAGGTCAATTCAAAGCGGTTTGGAATTTCTTTCAAGCAATCTTCAATAGTAATACGAGCCATTTCTTAATCCTGAAAAGTAAATCGGAACGTTATTTTACTGGTTGTTGCAACAGTTAATGCCGAATTGTTCAAACAAGTCCTTGTTTTTTATGGCTTGTCGTGTCAATCGGCAACGCGCGGTCTGAACAATGGCTGCCAGTGTGGATAACGCCTGATCGAATTTATTATTGATGATAACATAATCAAATTCGGATGCATGCCGGATCTCTTCGTCGGCAGCCGCAATCCGTTGTTTTATGATTTCCTGCGAGTCCTGGCCCCGTTTGTTGAGCCTTTCCTCGAGTACCGTTATGGACGGTGGCAGAATGAAAATGCTGACGGTTTCGGGAAAAAGTCTTCTGATTTGATGGGCACCCTGCCAGTCGATTTCCAGAATGGTGTCATAACCTTCATTCAACTGGTTCAATACTGCGACACGGGAAGTGCCATAGAAGTTTCCATGAACTTCCGCATGTTCGAGAAACTCACCGTCTTTCAGGCGTTTTTTGAAATCATCTACGGTCGTGAAGTGGTATTCACGACCGTTCTGCTCTCCGGGACGCGGCTGCCGGGTGGTATGCGATACAGACAGGCGAAGACCGGAGTCGCTCTGAATCAGGGCGGCCAGAAGAGATGATTTGCCGGCTCCGGAAGGAGCGGTTACTGTAATCAGGGAACTGCCTGCTACGGCTTGTGCGGGTTGAACCATTTTTAAAAATCAGTTGTTTTAAAACACTTGTGCATAAACCGGCATTTTTTACCAGAATTGCCACCACGGATCGGATTTTTTGTCCGCGGCGCCATAAGGGATCTTGCTATCGGGATAGTTTTGTTTGAAAACGCGTTCCGCGTCAGCACTCAGGTCGTACAGCCCCAGTTTCTTGTATGACTGCACCATGATGTAGAGCGCTTCTTCCACGACATGTGATTCAGGATAATTCTTGATTGTACGCTGTGCACGGTTTGCCGCTGCCAGATAAGCCCCACGCCGGTAATAATATTTGGCGACGTGAATTTCATATTTGGCAAGCATGGTAACCAGATATTTCATGCGGAGCATGGCATCTTTTGTATAGACGCTGTCCGGATAACGGGTCACCAGAACCTTGAATGAGTCGAAAGCATCCTGTGCGGCTTTCGGATCGCGTTCTGACAAGTCCTGCCGGAAGGCAAAATTCAAAAGACCGAGACGGTCATTGAAATTGATCAGGCCCTTCAGATAATACATATAATCGATGTTCGGATGATTCGGGTGCAGCTTGATGAAACGTTCAGCCGCCGCCAGAGCCTGCGCCTGTTCATTCTGGCGATAGTAGGCATAGGCAATATCCATCTGGGCCTGCTGGGCGTATACGCCGAAAGGATAACGCGCTTCCAGCTTTTCGAAGTATTCGACCGCTTTTTCGTAGTTACCCGAGTTCAATTCTTCTTTGGCTTCGCGATACAATTTGCCTGCCGGCCAGGAAGCCGTTTCATCTATTTTTTCAGGCAACAGGCCACAAGCGGATATGGATAGGGCGATAATGCAGGCCAGAAGGATAGTTAAATACTTGCGCATAATTTTTGCAGAATGCAGTTTGTCTGGAAAAAACGTTTAATTTCAGAATTATAGCTGATAGGACACAGTGTGACAGAAAATGAAAAGTCAAATATCCCCGAACTTTTTCAAATTGGATCTGACGAAGAGGAGATATTAACAGAACAAGAGCCGATAAGGTTTGTTTTATCGTTGAAAGACGGTGGACAGCGTCTGGACAAACTCGTGGCAGCGAAACTTTCCCAATATTCCCGCAGCAGGCTTCAACGCTGGATAGAAGATGGATATATCACTGTTAACAGCAAAAAAGCACAGGCAAAACAGATGGTCATCGGCGATGAGGAAATCTGTGTCTTCCCGCAACTGGCAGAGGAAGATCTGGCTTTCACACCTGAGGCGGTCGAATTTCCTGTTGTGTTTGAAGACAAGGATATACTGGTCGTCAACAAACCGGCCGGTCTGGTCGTTCATCCTGCAGCCGGAAACTGGACTGGCACGCTTTTGAACGGATTGTTGTATCGTGATCCGAAAAGCGCAACCGTTCCGAGAGCCGGAATTGTCCATCGTCTGGACAAGGAAACGAGTGGCGTCATGGTTGTTGCCAAAACAATCGAGGCGCAAACCGATCTGGTCAGACAATTGCAGGCACGAACAGTCAAAAGGGAATATCTGGCGCTAGTCTGGGGTGATACCCCGGAGTCGGGAACAATTGACGAACCGATAGGGCGACATCCTAGGGATCGGGTCAAAATGGCTGTCATCCATACGCAATCCGGAAAGCCTGCCGTGACTCATTTCAGGAAAATTGCCAAAGGCATATGCAATAAGATGCATGTCAGTCTGGTCAAATGCAGGCTGGAAACCGGTCGCACACATCAGATCCGGGTTCATCTCCAGTCGATCGGTTTCCCTCTGGTGGGCGATCCGGTTTATGGCAAATCACATCTGGCCTCCGTCTTCCCGAGACAGGCATTGCACGCATTCCGGCTGGGGCTGGTTCACCCATCAAGTAAAGAGTTTTGTGAATGGACGGCGGCACTGCCGGAGGACATGAAAGAATTGCTTGAGCGCTCTTTTATCGAAGAAAACGGGAAATGGTATGAATCTGATTATTCCTGAATGGAGTGCCCCGGAAAATATCCGGGCTTTTTCGACAGTCCGGTATGGTGGCGTGAGCGAGTCTCCTTATCAGGGTGACGATTCCGGAAAAAATGGACTGAATTTCGGCATGCATGTCGGTGACAGCCTTTTGGACGTACAAAAAAACAGAGCGATTTTGAGGAAAGAATTACCAGCAGAACCCGTCTGGCTCAATCAGGTTCACGGGACAACGGTCGTCAACGGGGAAGGTGTTTTGGGAATTCCCGATGCAGACGCTTCTTTTTCGGAAAAAAACGGCATTGTATGCACTATTATGACGGCAGACTGTTTGCCTGTTTTGCTGTGTGACAAGGCCGGTACCGTCGTCGCGGCCGCTCATGCAGGATGGAAAGGACTCGCCGGCGACATTCTTGAAAATACAGTCACCGTAATGAGGGAAAAGACGAATTCGGAAATCATGGCATGGCTGGGACCGGCCATCGGACCTGACGCCTTTGAAGTGGGAGAAGATGTCCGACGGGCATTTGTTCAAAAGAATCCTTTGATGGGATCGGCATTCGTTGTCAGAAAAAACATGGCGGGGAAATATCTGGCCGATATCTATGCGCTTGCAAAAATGACATTGGACAAGCTGGGCGTTACCGATGTGTCGGGCGGCGGCTTCTGTACGGTGACGGATAAAGAGCGTTTTTATTCTTACAGACGCGATGGTGTTACGGGAAGAATGGCAAGCGGTATCTGGATGGTTGACTGAAAATCAGTTGTTCTTTTGTCATATGCCTCTGATTTTAAAGGCCTGAAATTCGATAATCGGGCAAAATGGCGTTTTGGTTCTGTTCGCGACAGACTTTGTCTTGTCGTTTTTATGGCTTGAAAGATGGATAAAGAAAATACAATCGGGTTCGTTTCACTGGGGTGTCCCAAGGCGCTGGTGGATTCGGAAAAAATCCTGACGAGATTGCGGGCTGAAGGCTATGAGACAGCCGAAACGTATCAGGATGCCGGACTGGTCATTGTGAATACCTGCGGATTTATCGATGCTGCTGAAGCGGAATCGCTGCAGGCGATTGCGGAAGCACTCGAAGAAAACGGCAAGGTCATTGTGACCGGCTGTCTGGGCGCCAAAAAAGACAGGGATGGAAGTGATTTCATCCGGAACATTCACCCGAAAGTGCTGGACGTGACCGGTCCCGATGCGGTTTCCGAAGTGATGGATGCCGTTCACCGCTTTCTGCCGCGTCCGCATGAACCCTTTGTTGACCTGATTCCACCTCAGGGCATCAAACTGACACCGAAACATTACGCTTACCTGAAAATTTCTGAAGGATGTAGTCATCACTGTACGTTCTGCATCATTCCTGACTTGCGCGGTGAGCTCGAATCCTATCCGGTCGGCAAGGTGCTCGACGAAGCTGAACAACTGTTCGCCTCAGGCGTGAAGGAATTGCTGGTTATTTCCCAGGATACGGGCGCTTACGGTCTGGATACGAAATTCAGAACGGGATTCTGGGGTGGCCGTCCGGTGAAAACACACGTTACACAGCTGACTGGGGCACTGGGCAAACTCGCGAAGAAATACGATGCATGGGTGCGCCTGCATTATATCTATCCGTATCCTCATATCGATGACATTATTCCAGTCATGAATGAGGGAGGAGTGGTTCCCTATCTGGATGTTCCGTTCCAGCATGCCCATCCGGATGTATTGAAACGCATGAAACGTCCAGCCAGCGGAGAACGGCATCTGGAACAAATTCTGAGATGGCGAAAGATGTGCCCGGATATCACGATCCGTTCGACATTCATTACCGGATTTCCCGGTGAAACCGAAGAAGAATTCCAGTACCTCCTCGATTTTCTGAAAGAAGCGAAAATCGACCGTCTGGGCTGTTTCCCTTATTCACCGGTTGAAGGTGCACCTGCCAATGCATTGCCGGGAGCGGTTCCTGAAGAGATCAGGGAAGAACGACGGGCCCGACTGATGCAGCTGCAGGAAGAGATTTCGTTCGGGACATTGCAAGGCAAGATCGGGAAAACCCTCCGTGTGCTTGTCGATGAAACGATCCGTGGCGGCGCGGTTGGGCGTTCGTCTGCCGATGCACCTGAAATCGATGGTGTCGTGTATGTCCGGAAACCGAAAGGGATGCGTCGCAAGCTGCTGCCGGGGGAATTCATCAATGTCCGCATTGAAGAATCGGATGCGCACGATTTGTGGGGGCTTTTCGTTCCGGAAGAACCGAAAAAACAAACAGTCGGGAAAAAGAAATGAGTGCAAAGACAAAATCAAAACAAACCAGAATCGTCCATAGCGATTACGTTCCACCTGCCGGTTTCAGTGCTTTTCCACCTGCGGTTTATCATGCCTCGACAGTGATTTTCGATACGGTCGATGCATTACGGTCAAGGGAATGGATCGGACGGGATTCTTATACTTATGGCCTGCATGGCACTCCGACGACCTTTACGCTGGAAGCACAACTGGCTGACATCGAAGGGGGGAATCACTGCGTCCTGGCTCCCAGCGGTTTGGCTGCGATTACGATCGTCGATATGGCGTTTTTGAAAACCGGCGACGATGTTTTGATCCCTGAAAATATATATAACCCCAATCGAGAACTGGGCAACTGGCTCGGCAAGGATTTTGGCGTCAGTGTCCGTTACTACGATCCCCTGATCGGTTCAGGCATTGCCGACCTGATCTTGCCGAATACGCGATTGATCTGGGCGGAAACGCCGGGTTCCATTACGATGGAAGTGCCGGATATTCCCGCTCTTTGCAAGGCAGCCCACGAAAAAGGGGTTATTGTCGCTGTTGACAATACCTGGGCGGCAGGACTTGTTTTCGATGCATTTGGCCACGGTGCCGATGTGGTTGTTCAGGCTGTTACAAAGTATCAGGCAGGAGCTTCGGATTTGCTGATGGGAGCAGTCATCACCCGTGATGAAGGATTGAACCGGAAAGTCAATATGGCTCACATGCGGTTGGGTATGGGCGTGAGCCCTGACGATACTTATCTGGTATTGAGAAGTCTGGCTTCCCTGAAAGTCCGGTTTGAAAAAAGTGGTGAATCGTCCATGATCGTGGCGAACTGGTTAAAGCAAAGGCCGGAGATCGACAAAATCCTGCATCCCGCTTTTCCGGATTGTCCCGGACACGAGATCTTCAAACGGGACTTTTCCGGAACCGGTGGCCTGTTTTCGGTGCTGTTTGACGAACGTTATACCGAAGCGCAGACCGATCGTTTTCTGGAAGCGCTGAAGCTGTTCAAGATGGGCTTTTCATGGGGTGGGACGCACAGCCTTTCCGTTCCCTACCGTATCCGGCCTGACCGCAAAGACTGGAATCAGCGAGGGCATCAGCTGATCCGGTTTTATATCGGTCTGGAAGATCCGCACGATCTGATTGCGGATCTGGAGCAGGCATTGGGCGCCCTGGATTAAATGAGAAACCGGCCTGAAAGTTTGGCCGTTTTTTCTTCCGGTGTGGCGGCGATTCGCAGGCGACGGAGCATTTCTTTGGGATCGCTTTCAACAATCAGGGAGTCGGCATATTTTTCCTGTGCAAAACCTTCTTTGGCAAGATGGTTGATCAGGGTAATCAGGCTGTCGTAAAAACCGTTGACGTTCAAAACGCCAATCGGTTTGTCGTGCAGCCCGAGTTGTGACCATGCAGATGTTTCAAACAATTCTTCCATCGTTCCGATTCCACCCGGAGCGGCGATGAATCCATCGGCCAGATCGGACATCATGGCCTTGCGTTCGTGCATATCCTTGACGATATAAAGACGTGTCAGTTCTTCGTGTGCGACTTCCCTGTCCATCAGATCTTTCGGGATAATGCCGGTGACTTCTCCCCCCAGACGGATCATTTCATCGGCCAGAACACCCATCAAACCGACTTTCCCGCCGCCATAAACCAGAGCGACATTTTCATTGATCATTTCACGTGCCAGTGCACGCATGGCTTCAGCATGGGTTTCCGATATCCCCATTGAAGAACCGCAGTAAACGCAGACAGATTTGAGCATGATTTCTCTTTTCCCGGAAAAAATCGACTGATCGATTTTATGAAACAACATCCGATATTTTGTAAAAACCCTGCAATCCTATCCCAAGAGAAGACGATAAGCAAAAGAGAGGGGCGGATTTATGTGTTTTCTGATGTGTTTCGATAGACAGTGAATTTGCAGAAAATCTGTTTTTTACATTCAAATTCTGAGGTGATGACAGCTGTCGCCCCTTCAGGGAAACGAGCGCCTCTGCCAGAGAAAGTGTGACCTCTTTTTATTCAAACCATGACTTTCGGTAAGACGTCCCATATTTTGACGAATGCAGTACTGAAAAAGATTGAACGACACGCAGGACAGGAAAAATTCAAAAATTGAAATTCATATCGGTTTTTCTTGCAGAATGTTTTTGACAGGGTATTGATTCTGTTTGTTTATTCTGGGAAATAAACGTCATTGATATTGAAGATTATCATTCATTTAATTCAACAATATAACTTACATTTACCGAAAACAAGAAGCAAAATATATATATCTGTGTGATTTTTATCGCATGTATAAATAATTTATTAGCATGCCAATTATTTGGGTTAAAGTTGACTCCGGTATCGTGACCAACGTAGCCGTATTATTGCTGGCATATATCTTGCCATAGGAATTTTCAAAAAAAATTTGGCGCGTTTCCTGTCTTGAGTCTTATCACGAAAGGTCTGATTATGCGAAAATGTACTTCTTCTCTAACTCTTACAGCAGTGGCTTTAACTATGATGATGGCAGCAGGCTCCGTTTCAGCGGAAAAATCTCCCGGGAAATATTGCGACACACCTTCACGTTGTATCAATCCCATCACTAAATACGGCGCAGTCACTTCTCCGAATTATCTGGCTTCAGTGGCGGGTCTGGAAGTACTTCAAAATGGCGGTAACGCAGTCGATGCAGCGATTGCCATTGCATCCACGATGAATGTCGTTTACCCGCAGATGACTACGCTGGGCGGTGACAATTTCTGGTTGATCTATAACGCCAAAACCAAAGAAGTGAAAGCTTTGAATGCCAGTGGCCGTTCCGGTGAAAAAGCGACCATTGAATTCTACAAGAGCAAAGGTTACGACAAAATTCCGTCAAGAGGCTATCTGGCCGCGAATACGGTTCCGGGTACAGTATCCGGCTGGGATGCCGCTCACAAGTATTCCAGTGCCAATATGAGCAACAAGGGCTTGCCGTGGAACAAATTGTTCAACAGCGCAATTATGTATGCACAGGACGGTTTTCCGGTCACTTCTTCCCTTCATCGCTGGCAGGAAATCAATATCGATCCAAAGGATTCCGAATTCCGGAACATGCAACGTTTTGACGGCTTCAGACAGACTTACCTGAAACCGGACGGTTCGGCTTATCAAGTCGGCGAGGTCATGAAACTGCCTGAATTGGCCAATACATACAAATTGATTGCCAAAGACGGAGCCGAAGTTTTTTACCGTGGGTCCATTGCCAGAAAAATAGTGGCGGATTTGCAGAAACATGGCGGCGTTCTTACGTTAAAGGATTTTGCTGATCACAAGGCGGACTGGGTCAAACCCCTGACAGTCGATTATCGCGGATATACGGCCTATAACCTGCCACCGAATACACAGGGTATGGCATCGCTTGAAATTCTCAATATCCTGAACAATATCGATGTCAAAAAACTTGGCGAAGGAACGGCAGATTATTATCACGTGCTGGTTGAAGCGACGAAAGAAGCCTTCGTTGACCGTGACAAATATCTGACCGATCCGGATTTCAACAAGATTCCGCTTGATTATCTGCTCTCCAGGCAGCATGGCAAGGAACAGGCTGCCCGCATCAAGATGGATGTCGCTGCCAATAACCTGAAACCACTCGATCCGAAAGGCGATACGGTCTGGATCGGCGTTGTTGACAAGGATGGCAATGCCGTTTCGCTGATCCAGAGTATTTATCACGATTTCGGTTCCGGTATCGTTCCTGCAGGAACTGGTGTCCTTCTCCAGAACCGCGGCAGTTTCTTCTCGCTGGATGACACTCACATCAACCGTCTGGAACCAAGAAAACGTACTTTCCACACGCTTAACGCAGCCATGCTGTTGAAAGACAAGAAACCGTTCCTGGTCTACGGCACGATGGGCGGCGAAGGTCAGCCACAGACCCAGGCTGCGATTGCAACCCGTATTGTCGACTTCGGTATGTTCCCTCAGGACGCTGTGGCCGCTCCACGCTGGCTCAATGGCAGAACATGGGGCGCTGCATCGAACGACCTCAAGATGGAAGGCCGTATTCCCCAATCCGTTCTGGACGAGCTCAGAAAACGGGGGCAACCGGTTGTGAAACTGGATGATTTCACCGACAGCATGGGCCATGCAGGCGCAATCATGATCGATCCGAAAACCAATTTGCGATACAGTGCAACTGATCCTCGCGGTGATGGATTGGCAGTCGGATATTGATAGGCAGAAAATAATCGATACACTTTTCTGACTATCTACCAGGAGAAAAAAGAACGGCATACTGACGTCATGGAAGTATGCCGTTTTTTCAGAATCCCTGGCAACAGGTTTATCAAGGGAATTTTCAGTGGCAAAGATTGAGTTTCAGTCCGTTGCACGAGTTTGTTCCGGACGTGATTGTTTTGCCTGGGCTGATTCCCCGATATGGAGAAAAGCTATGAAAAAAAGCATCATTTCTTTTGCAGTTCTGGGCGTTCTTGCAGGAATCGCTCATGCGCAAACGAACGTCAAAATCTACGGTATTGTGGATACCGGTTTCATCAAACAGACTGATGCAGACTGGAAAATGGGGGAAAATACCAATAACCGTATCGGTTTTACCGGAACGGAAGATCTGGGAAACGGTTTTGCGGCCACTTTTCAGCTTGAAAGGCGTTTTAATCTTAATGACGGGACTTCTGCAACTGCACTGGATTGGGAAGGTGCCTCCAACGTCGGCCTGGCAAGCGACAAATGGGGAAAAGTCCGTCTGGGACGGATGAATGAAATTTCCAATGAATATATCCAGTCCCTTGACCCGTTCTTCCAGAACGGTGTCGGTTCCATGATCTGGAGCACACAGCGTGCTATCCGTATCAGCAATACGATCCGATACGACAGTCCCGGCATGAAAGGGGTCAATGTATCCCTGCGCTATTCTCTGAGCACCAAAACGGATACCGGTACCGATAATGACGGTTATGGTGTTGGGGTCAAGTATGATGTTGCCCCGGTGCTTTTGCAGGCCAGCTGGGCGCGGCAGGCCGATTCCGATAATTCCTATATCTGGAATCTTGGCGCTTCCTACAAATTCGGGCCGGCGCTGGTCTCCGTTGCGTATGAAAAAACGGATAATAAAGGCTGGCTGCTGGGAAATGCCTTGAAGACGGCGGGTAAACAGGATACGGCTTTTGTCGCACTTAAATGGAATGTCGGGCCGGGAACAGTTCTTGGGTTGGTTGAATACAGCAAACTGAAAAACAATACCTATGTCGGCAATGACGACAATGCCGTCATGAAGTATGCATTGGGTTATGACTACAAATTGTCCAAAACTGTCAGCCTGTACGGCAACATTTCCTATACGGACTATGACAGTTATCAGTTGTCGCAAACCCTGAGAGGCGCGTACCCGGATTATGCAAAATCCTCAATGGCTTATGCGGTTGGCATGACATATCGGTTCTAGCTGAAATACTCCTTGTTTCAGAGGATGTTTTGCCAGATATCACTGGAAATTCATTGCCCACTTTCTTCCCTTTAAACGGCGCATCGAGAAATGCGCCGTTTTTTCTTGTGTTGATTTTTTACGGTTTGTACAAATAAATCATGGCGTTTCACTGAGTATCTTTTAATGCGGGTATGAATCGGTGATTTGTTGTCACATCGGGCAAAGACAGTATCATCAGGCAGCGAATACAACAGAGCGACAATGAACGGCATCTATGAGGTATATGATCTTTTGGCGTAATATAATGACAGACTGGAATACGGTATGGAAAATCAGGCTGATCTGGAAAGTATGGCGATCTTTTCATGAAAATTCTGGAAAAAGACATAAAAAAACCGGTTGTGAAACAACCGGTTTTTTTATTGTGGGGAAAGTTATTTTTTTGCTGCCGGAGCCTGAGATGTCAGTCGTGTCAGCCCACCCATATAGGGTTGCAGGGCAGTCGGGATGGTGACACTGCCGTCAGCCTGCTGGAAATTTTCCAGTAGAGCAACCAGTGTTCTGCCCACTGCCAGACCGGAACCGTTCAGGGTATGGACCAGTTCCGGACGACCTTTGTCGTTCCTGAAACGGGCCTGCATACGGCGTGCCTGAAAGGCTTCGCAGTTGGAGACGGATGAAATTTCGCGGTAGGTATTCTGCGCCGGCAGCCAGACTTCCAGATCGTAAGTCTTGGCGGCGGAGAAACCCATGTCGCCGGTTGACAGGGATACGACCCGGTAAGGCAATCCCAGTTTTTCCAGTACGCGACCGGCGTTTTTGACCATCTCTTCGAGAGCTTCATACGATTTTTCCGGATGCACGATCTGAACCATTTCCACCTTGTCGAACTGGTGTTGGCGGATCATGCCGCGGGTATCCCGCCCGTAGCTGCCCGCTTCGGAACGGAAACACGGCGTATGGGCGGTCAGTTTGACCGGAAGCTGGTCGGCGGAAAGGATTTCGCCACGAACGGTATTGGTCAGTGTGACTTCGGCAGTCGGGATAAGATACAGGTTTTCCCCTTCACCCTCTTGTCCGCCTTTTTTGACGGCAAACAGGTCTTCGGCGAATTTTGGCAACTGGCCTGTGCCATAAAGACTGTCGGCATTGGCCATGTATGGCGTATAACATTCGGTGTAACCATGTTCAGTCGTTTGCAGATCCAGCATGAACTGGGCAAGCGCCCGGTGCAAACGGGCCATGTTGCCACGCATGAGGCAGAAACGGGCGCCTGTCAGTCTGGTGGCCGTCTCGAAGTCCAGTCCGAGAGGAATGCCGACATCGACATGATCCTTGACTTCAAAATCGAATTCCCGGGGCGTCCCGATGCGACGTACTTCGACATTGGCCGATTCGTCCTGACCGACAGGAACGGACTCATGCGGGACATTGGGAATGGAAAGCATGAATTCGGAGAGTTTTGCCTGCAATTCGGCAAGAGCGACTTCATTTGCCTTGAGCTGGTCGCCAATGCCACTGACTTCTGCCATAACTGCGGAAGCATCTTCCTTTTTACTTTTCAAAATGCCGATCTGTTTGGAGAGGGAATTGCGGCGCGCCTGCATTTCTTCGGTTTGTGTCTGAAGCTGGCGACGTTCCGATTCGAGTGCGTTGAATGCATTGACGTCAAGCTCGAATTTGCGTGTTCTGAGTCTTGCTGCAACAGCATCGATGTCCTTCCGAAGGAGCTGAATATCGATCATGGTAGGAAACATTAGTAACGAAAAATACATTGTAACAACTTGTGAGTTGTTTGGAAAAATAAATAGCTGAACGAAATGCCCGGATGATACGTTTATCGTTTGTTAACGGCCTGAAAAAGCCGGTTTTTGGAAAGCTGAAAAAAATTGCGTTTTTTGATACGTCCGACGCCATAGAACATTTACTTGCGATCATTATCTTGCAATAATTAATGCCCCTTAATGGGGAAGGCATGGGGTGGCGCTCACATTAGCTGTGCGTGATTGTCCAGAACCGTGCATTGTTTTGATATTTTTTTATTTAGATTGGATGTTTCAATGAAACAAACTCTTGAAGCGTTTTTGGAGGGTGTAAGGCATCGTGACCCTCATCAGCCTGAATTTCATCAGGCAGTCACAGAAGTAATGGAAAGTCTGTGGCCGTTCATTGAACAGAATCCGAAATATGCGGACAAAAAACTGCTTGAACGTCTGGTTGAACCGGAACGTATCATTCAGTTCCGTGTATCTTGGGTCGACGACAACGGCGAAGTGCAAGTCAATCGCGGTTATCGTATTCAGCACAGTTCCATGATCGGACCATACAAGGGTGGTTTGCGTTTCCATCCATCCGTCAATCTGTCCATCCTGAAGTTTCTGGCATTCGAACAGACATTCAAAAATGCACTGACGACATTGCCAATGGGGGCAGGCAAAGGCGGTTCGGATTTTGATCCGAAGGGCAAGAGCGACAACGAAATCATGCGTTTCTGCCAGGCTTTCATTTCCGAACTGTACAGACATATCGGTTCCGATACGGATGTCCCTGCCGGTGATATCGGTGTAGGTGGCCGTGAAGTCGGTTACATGGTAGGCATGTACAAGAAAATCGCGAATCGTACCGATTGTGTTTTCACCGGTAAAGGCCTGTCTTTCGGCGGTTCGCTGATCCGTCCTGAAGCTACCGGTTACGGTACCGTTTATTTCGTGGAAGAAATGCTGAAAACGGTCGGCAAGGATCTGAAAGGAATGCGTGTTTCCGTTTCGGGTTCCGGTAATGTTGCCCAGTATGCAGTTGAAAAAGCCATGGAATTGGGTGCCAAGGTCGTTACGGTTTCCGATTCGGGCGGTACCGTTGTCGATGAAGCTGGCTTCACTCCTGAAAAACTGGCGAAACTCATGGAAATCAAGAATGTACGCTATGGCCGCTGCAGCGAATATGCTGAAGAAGTCGGCGCGGAATTCATTCCGGATGCCAGACCGTGGAACGTCAAGGTTGATGTTGCCTTGCCTTGTGCAACGCAAAATGAACTGGACGGTGACGATGCCAGAACACTGATTAAAAACGGTGTCATCTGCGTTGCGGAAGGTGCGAACATGCCTTCAACGATCGAGGCTGCCAAACTGTTTGAAGAAGCACGTGTCCTGTACGCTCCGGGTAAGGCAAGCAATGCAGGCGGTGTGGCAACTTCCGGTCTGGAAATGTCTCAAAACGCACTGCGTCTGTCGTGGTCACGCGAGGAAGTAGATCGGCATTTGAACGAAATTATGAAGAATATTCACAATGCATGTGTCAAATACGGTAAACGTGCTGACGGATCGGTCAGCTACATCAGCGGCGCCAACATCGCCGGTTTCGTCAAGGTTGCGGATGCAATGCTTGGACAGGGTGTCATTTAATCCAAATTCACCTGAACAAGGGGACCCGGGACAAAAAGGATCCGGGTCCTTTTTTTATGGGTGCAAACCGGACAATTGACCGGCCTGAACGGATTTACCCCTCTCAATCGGTTTCCGGTTTGACATCCGAAAGATCAGTGACGACAGCGTAGAAAAGAGGATAGCGGTTTTCATACAGCTCATCTGCAAACCAGCCCTTTACGCGAACAGGAATGCCTTGACCGTCAGGATGATGCAAAAGCCGGATGAAAAGGGTGAATTCCGTTTTTTCCGGCATCGCGCGAATGATCGTCTGTTGAACTTTTTCCCTGTCGTCAGGATGGATGAGGGACCATCCGCTGAAATGCAAGGTCGACAACATCTTTTCAGGCGTACCAGTCAGTTCGGCGAACTTGTCGTTGAAATAGAGAAGACTCAGATTATCGATACAGGCCAGTTTGGCAATGCCGTCGGTTGCATTATGCAAGATGGCTTCCATATCACGCTGATCGATTCGTGAAGAATCGGTTTCCGATACTTCTTCACCAAATATGGTGAAACGACCACGCCCATGTGTTTTCGAAAAGTAAAGCGCCTGATCGGCTTTTTCAAAGAGTTCCCGGTATGACGCTCCCTGTTCGGGGAAAAGGGCTGCCCCGATACTGGCCGTCAGATGGAATTTCTGGTTTTTCCCGAATTCTTTTCTGGCAAATTTCGCACAGATCCGGTCCAGCTTTTCCCGAATGTTGTCAGGCTGCACGATATTTTTCATCAGTACGGCAAATTCATCCCCGCCGATTCTTCCGACAATATCGTCATTGCGGAACTGCGATTTCAGTTCGGCAGTGAATTCGGAAATGATCTCGTCACCGAAGGGATGTCCATACTGGTCATTGATCGTCTTGAAACGGTCGATATCAAATATGAGATAAGCGTGTCTTCTGTCGGTATCCTTGCTGTTTTCAAGGTATTCGGAAATCAGTTGTTCCGTTGCACGCTTGTTGTAAAGGCCGGTCATCGAATCTTTGAGCGTTTCTTCCAGCAATCCAAGCTCGTGTCTTTTCTCTGTATCGATATTCTTGCGATAAGTGATCATCCGGACGGATTGATCGGAATGCCAGAAGAAAATCTGGGCATTGATTCGCATCCAGTGATAATTGATACCGTCATCGGAACACAAAAAGTCATAGCTCAGGTTGTGTATGCCCTTTTCAAAAGCGTCAAGGACATGAGCAGAATGGAACGTGTCCAGATAACCTGCAACGTATTCTTCCTTGATTTTCTGGCTGAAAGCTTCAAGCGCCTGATCGTAAGAACCGTCTGCACCGATACCGAGACTTTCAAAGTAACGCCGTGTCGTTTCTCCTCCTGCCCGGTTGCGGGAGATGTCCATTTCATAAATATTTTCGTAAAGTTGTTCGGTGGCGCTGTGCAGCAGGTGATGATATTCCGTTTCCTGGGAAACGGTCAGTTTGACGATCTGGGCATTGTATTTCCTGATCAGGCTGGTAATGGCAAACAACACAAGAGCGATCACGCCGAGAATGATGAAAAAGCCCCAGGCAATCTGTTCACGGAATTTGTCACGGATGACGGATACATCGTTTTCAACGACAAGATGCCATTTCAGTTCGGGAATGTATTGGGTGACGATGTAAGCATCGCGGCCGTCGTGGGAATACCAGAATGTCTGTGGTTTTTCGGTTGCTTCAAGGATGTGTTCCTTAAAGTTTGACAGAGCGTTACCGGTAAAGAAATTGACACGTTCGTGGCCGTTTTTGACGGAAGAGACTTCAATCAATCCTTTATCGTTGATCAGGGTCGCATCGACATTGAATTGTTCATCATAGTTTTGCAAAAGCTTTTGAAGGGAATCGACTTTGAAACCGACACCGACAATGCCAAGAATGAACCCGTTGGCATCCCGGATTTTGCAATTGACGAAAACGGTAATGCTGTTGTCTGTCGCTTCGTCATTATCGATATTGAGCGAATATTCTTCATCGTTTCTGAGAAAATTGTAATACCAGACATTTTCGGGATGGCCCTCATAAAGCGTCCGGTTAAGCCCGCTGAAATGATAGTAATGACGTGTCTTGGTCGAAACGAGAAAAACGGAATCGTAATTGTATTTCTTGCGATATGCATCCAGATACGCCTGCATCTTGGTAATGTAGGCCCGGTTGGAGGGCTGTTTTATTTCCTCGGTCAGGAAGCTTTTCAACAGGTGATCGTTGGCCATCGTCAGCGAGACGCTGACGGGGCGGGAAAAAATCGATTCTATTTGGGAGTTGATGCCTTCCGTCGCCAGTGTCGATACATGTTCGACATCCTTTTCGAAGACGCCAATATTGGACCGGTAGCTGACAATGGCGGTAACGAAAAAGCCAATCAGAATAATCGTACAGACCAGGATATTGGTTTTTAAAAGCGAATTTTTTCTCACAATGAATCCAGCCGTTTATAGACGAAATCTTGTATCTCACAAATTTATTTAGCGATATTGTATATCCTGATACAGGATTAATGCCTTCCGGAAACATTTTTTATTTGTTTTATCAGGATCAATTCAGAAAGGAGCTGGACATCGCGCGGTCATATTGGCAATATCATGACGAACACTAGGTTTTTCCTGAAATTGTTATCGACAACCCTATATGAACCGGAACGATCCTGCCGACTTTCTGCCGACTCTGATATCGAAGCATGTCGAACTTCAGCCGCTGCAACGGGAACATACTGTGCCATTACTCCATGCCGCTGAAGACGGCCAGTTGTGGAATAATAAATGGACGTTTGTCCCTGATGCCACAACCATCGCTTCCTATATCGAAACGGCGCTTGACGGACGACAGGCACAAACCATGATGCCATTCGCGATTACAAGACGCGATACGGGAAAAGTTGTCGGGACCACCCGTTTGTGGAAAATCGATCGATCCAACCGAACGCTCGAAATCGGGAATACCTGGCTGGGACAGTCCGCACAGCGGACACACGTCAATACGGAAACGAAATTTCTGCTTCTGTCTCACGCTTTTGAAGTGATGGACATGGTTCGTGTCCAGTTCATGACCGACGAACTCAACGAAAAATCGAGGGCGGCTATTCTCCGCATCGGAGCGCAGGAAGAAGGGATCATCCGGCACGAACGGATCATGTGCGATGGCCGGAAACGCAATAGCGTTTTTTTCAGCATCATCGATTCCGAGTGGGCGGACGTAAAGGCACGGTTACTTCAGAAGATCGACTGATCAGTCCCGCGCGGCTTTCAATGCAAACCGCACCGTTATTTCCCGGCTTCTTTGTCCCACTTTTTCAGCAAGTCCAGCTTTTCACCGATTTTGATTTCCAGTCCTCTCGGAACAGGCTTGTACCATCCCGGTTCCCTCATGCCGTCAGGAAGATAAGTTTCACCCGCGGCGTAGGCATTCGGTTCGTCATGGGCGTATCGGTATTCGTGTCCGTAACCGAGTTCTTTCATCAATTTTGTCGGGGCATTGCGCAGATGGACGGGCACTTCACGGCTTTTATCCTGTTTCACAAAGGCTCTGGCCTTGTTATAAGCCATATATCCTGCATTGCTCTTGGCGGCAACCGCCATGTAAATGACTGCCTGCGCCAGCGCCAGTTCGCCTTCAGGACTGCCGAGGCGTTCATATGTGAGGGCCGCCTCATTGGCGATCTGTGCCGCTCTGGGATCCGCCAGTCCGATATCCTCCCACGCCATGCGAATGATCCGGCGTGCCAGATAACGGGGATCGACACCACCGTCGAGCATGCGTGTAAACCAGTACAGTGCAGCGTCTGGATGTGAACCGCGTACCGACTTGTGCAGGGCCGATATCTGGTCGTAAAAATGATCCCCCTTGTTGTCGAAACGGCGCATGGCGTCGCCAAGTGTCTCTTTCAACAGTGTTACGTCGATCTCAGCCTGTTTTTTCGTCGTTGCCGCCTGTGCCGTGATTTCCAGGTTGTTCAGAAGTTTTCTGGCGTCCCCGTCGGCACTCATGACCAGCATGTCACGCGCTTCATCGGATAATGTCAAATCTGTCAGGATTTCATCCAGTGCACGGGTCAACAAAGTATTCAGATCGTCGTTGCCGAGTGACTGCAGGACATACACGGCGGCACGGGATAGCAGGGCGTTATTGACCTCGAATGAGGGGTTTTCCGTTGTTGCGCCGATGAAGGTGAACAGGCCGCTTTCAACATGAGGCAGGAATGCGTCCTGCTGGCTTTTGTTGAAACGATGGACTTCGTCGACGAACAGGATCGTTCTGCGACCGGAATTGGAGCGGATGATTTTGGCGTGCTCCACTGCGTCACGAATATCTTTCACACCCGACAGGACGGCAGACAGGGCGATGAATTCGGCGTTGAAGCCGTCTGCCATGAGCCGTGCCAATGTTGTTTTGCCGACTCCCGGTGGCCCCCATAAAATCATTGAATGCGGTTCCCCCGATTCGAAGGCGACGCGCAGGGGCTTGCCGGGGCCCAGCAGATGCTGTTGCCCGACAACTTCGTCTATGTTTTGGGGACGCAAGCGTTCCGCCAGAGGAGCCTGTGACATAAAAGATGAATATCGGTGTAAAAAGACAAGTCTATCCGATAGATCGCCTGTTCTGCAAAAAGGTTTCAGATTCGCCCAATCATTTTCAATAAAAAGGAAAAAAACATGACGCTAAATCAACATTATTCTGTTTCGAAATGGAACGATTGGGATTACTATTCATTTTTCAAAATCAGGCAGATTCTTTTATGAGCACTTCTGAAAAAACGGATGGAAACCCGGAAGGCTTGCCGGATTCCGATCTGGTCGAGACGTATATTGACGGAGAAACCGTTTACCAAGGCAGTTTTTTCAATGTCGAAAAAGACCGGGTTCGTTTACCGCATGGCGGTCTGGCCACACGTGAATATATCCGGCATCCCGGTGCGGTCGTGATTTTGCCCCTGTTCGGGGACGGCAGGGTCTTGCTGGAACGCCAGTTCAGGTTTCCGGCAAATGGAATTTTTCTGGAATTTCCTGCCGGAAAAATCGACAGGGGAGAGGATATCCTGGTCGCTGCACAAAGAGAATTGAAAGAAGAAACAGGATATACGGCGTCAAGCTGGCATTATCTGACGACGATCCATAATGCGCTCGGTTATTCCGATGAACGGCTGATCATTTATCTGGCAAAAGACTTGCATGAAGGAAAGGCCGAACTGGATGAAGAAGAATTTGTCCAGACTTTCAAAACGTCTGTTTCGCAACTGCTGGAATGGGTCGAAAATGGCACAATTACTGACGCCAAGACAGTCATTGGATCGTTTTGGCTGGAAAAGATTGCCAATAATCAATGGGACCTTGAAAAAGTTGTGTGACAAATGAAATTTTGGTTTATGATGCATCTTGTCGTTTTTGAGGTTTAGGTAGCGGTGCGGTATCAACTGTCATTTCGTTTCTGCTTCAAACGATTTGTGAGGCGCAAGCCTGGTTTAACTGAAGAAATAGGAAATTAGTAATGGCAACAGGTACTGTTAAGTGGTTCAACGATTCCAAAGGTTTTGGATTTATTACTCCTGACGAAGGTGGTGAAGATGTGTTCGCACATTTTTCCGCTATCAAGGCAGACGGTTTCAAATCCCTGAAAGAAAACCAGCGTGTTTCTTTCGAAGTCACGACCGGCCCTAAAGGCAAACAGGCTTCCAACATCGATGTTATCTGATCGATAACGTTGTCTGGTTGATCAAACAGCCTGGGTTTTTCTCGTTTACCTTGTGTAAATCGGGAATCGAATGACCCGAATAAATAAAAAAGGAATGCAATGCATTCCTTTTTTTATGCCCTCCGACGATTAATACCGCAGTGAAATCAGCGATTTTCAGGCATACGGAACATCTTTCCGGAATAGGCGAATAGCCATAACAGGGCGCACAGGCTTCCCGAAACCAGACTGATCATGCCGACGGCCATCGTGAGATTTGGCCAGTCGAGCGAGCAGAGCATCATGGAAAGGCTGCCGAAGAGCAGAGCGATACATCCCCACAGCGAACCGACGGTTCCATTATCGGTATCGATCTGGTTCATGATCAACATGGTACCGGCCGGACGGCTGGCACTCCCGAAGAAAGTAACCGGAATATAGAGGAAGGCAAAGGCGAAAGGCGACAGCGTTCCGAAAATCAGGATCATCGCTCCGGAGGCCGCGACTGAAGCGAAACAGATCGTCAGAAAAAGAACACGCGGTATTTTTCTCAACACCCTCAGATACAGAATCGGCGCCAGCATGGCAAAGCAACCGTTCAGGGCAAAAAAGTAACTGTATTCCTGTGCCGACAGCTTGAACAGATCCATGTAAATGAAGGATGACGAGGACAGGAAAGACATCACCGGCATGATGATGAGCGAGAACGTGAACAGCAGGATCAGAATGCCCTTGTTCTTCAGGACGAAGACAATGCGGTTCAGGGATTGCAGGGCGGAACCTTCGGTCGCGTTCGTCAGCGTTTCTTTCAGGAAAAAACTCAGAATCAGGCCAAGGATACCGCAAAGGATCAATGCGACAAACAGACCGCGCCAGGAGACGAATTTGAGCAGGAAAGCGCCGATGATCGGGGCAAGCATGGGACAAAGAATAGTTAGTGTCTGGATCCAGACCAGCACGCGTTCCATGACCAGCCCCCTGAAATTGTCTTTGACGATCGCCATCGATACGGCCTGAATTGCGCCACTGCCAATTGCCTGAATGGCGCGTCCGGCTATCAGGTAGTAAATGCTCTGCGAGAGGACACAGGTCAGGCTGCCGAGGATGTATAAAACAATTCCGGTGTAAAGGATGGGTTTGCGACCGAATTTATCGGTAAACGGGCCCCACAAAAGCATCGAGATGGCAAAGAACAGCATGAAAAAGCTGAGCGTGAAGTTCGTCAGTTCCGGGGTAGCGGAAAAATACTCGGCCATCGTCGGCATGGCAGGCAGATACAGGTCGATGGACAGGGGGACGAACGCGTTCAGAAAAGCCAGAAAGGCGATCAGACCCTTCGAGCCAAAAGGAAATACTTTCTCAAGTTGTGCTTCTTCTTCGGTTTTCATGGAAGGGACTTTATTCTTGTTTTTCCGGATGTTTGCCGGTTTATATGTCAGGCTGCAGGACGTGTTTTTGTCAAACCGGAGTCTGCAGGGAACACATTATAACGGATTCAGCCATGCCCATTCCCTCGAAAGGACGTTACCGCTTTTGTTGCCTGAATGAAAGAGCTTGTGCAAGGAAAAGCGTATCAATTTGTTACATCCGGTTTTTTCATATCCGGTTGGACTGTTCTGGTGGAATTAGTTCAGGAACATTTACGGTATCATCAATTGTCGGACTTCGGACGGGATAGGCATCGATTTGCCGGTTTCGATATCGATCCAGACGACTTTCGATCCTCCCAGTGCACAGAGTACGTCCGGTGTATCGGTGCGGCGGATTTCCTGTACGATTTCAAAACTGGAACGTCCCGGTGATCCCGCATATGTCCTGATTTCCAGAATACCCGGATAAATGATGGGTGCATGATAATTGCAGTAATTTCTGACAATGACTGTCTCGGAACCCGCGTGCTCCCTGCCGATACTGGAATACCATTCGATACGGGCCTGTTCAAGGAAACGGAAATAGTTGACATTATTGACGTGGCCCATCGCATCCATATCACCCCAGCGGATCGGCATTTCGGAAACATGCACAAGCTTTTTGTCGGATAATATCGGGTCACCTGTCATCGTGATTTTCTCCTGTGGACATTTTGAAATTTGGACATCAGCCAATATCATGTCATGATTTTACGATAAGCTCCATTATCGTTACATCCCGATTAACCTTGAAAAGTATGTAAAGCATGGCCCAAAACAATACGCCGGGCATTGATGAATCCGGCCCGCGCGAAATGATGGAATACGATGTCGTGATTGTCGGTGGCGGTCCGTCGGGACTGTCGGCAGCCATCCGTCTCAAACAGCTTGCTGCTGAAAACGGGCAGGATATCTCCGTTTGCGTGCTGGAAAAAGGGTCTGAACTGGGCGCGCATATATTGTCCGGTGCGGTTATGGACCCTCGTGCCTTGTCTGAACTTTTGCCCGACTGGAAATCGAAAGGCGCGCCCGTGTCCGTCGCTGTCACGGAAGACCGTTTTCTCTTTTTGAGCAAAAACGGTGTGATCAAAACCCCCGGTTTCATGTTGCCGAAAGCGATGCATAACAAGGGCAACTATGTTATTTCCCTTGCCAATCTTGTCAGGTGGCTCGGAGAACAGGCAGAAAAACTGGGCGTGGATGTTTTTCCGGGATTTGCTGCAGCTGAAGTGCTTTATGACGATAATCTTGCTGTCAAAGGTGTTGCAACTGGCAACATGGGAATCGGCAAGGACGGAAAACCGACGGCCAATTTCCAGCCGGGGATGGAACTGCATGCAGGGTATACACTGTTCGCAGAAGGAGCGCGGGGACAACTCGGTAAAGAGCTGATTGAAAAATACGAGCTCGATGCCGGATGCGATCCACAAGGCTATGCCATCGGGATCAAGGAAATCTGGAAAGTCCGGCCTGAGGTTCACCAGAGCGGTCTGGTCATCCATACGGCAGGCTGGCCGCTGGATGCCGATACCTATGGCGGTTCGTTCATGTATCACATGGACAATAATGAGGTCGCTATCGGTTTTACCGTCGGACTGGCATACAAGAATCCGTATCTTTCTCCTTATGAGGAGTTCCAGCGTTATAAAACCCATCCGGCTATTTCGCGTTTTCTGGAAGGCGGAGAACGGATCGTCTACGGTTCACGAGCCATTACAGCGGGTGGGATTCAGGCGTTGCCGGAAGTCGCTTTTCCCGGTGGCGCTCTGCTCGGTTGCAATGCCGGTTTCATGAACAGTGGCCGGATCAAAGGTATTCATTCCGCCATCAAGACGGGTATGCTCGCTGCCGATGCGGCCTTTTCAGCCATTAGTGAAGGCCGGAAGCGGGATGTCTTGCAGGCTTATCCGGAGGCTTTCAGGCAGTCATGGCTCTATGACGAACTGTTCAGAATGCGCAATTTCAAACCTTTGATGGGTACCAATCTGTACTGGGGAACGCTGATGTTCGGTATCGATCAGGTCATTTTCAGGGGAAAAGCGCCCTGGACGTTACACAGGAAGAAAGCGGATCATGAATGTCTTTTACCTGCCGACCAGTGCAAACCGATCGATTATCCAAAACCGGATGGCAAGCTGACGTTCGATATCCCTTCATCATTATACCTGTCCGGTACGATGCATGAAGAAAACCAGCCCGCTCATTTGACACTGAAAAATCCGGATATTCCTGTCGAGGTCAATCTTGCCAGATATGCCGGTCCCGAAGCCCGTTATTGCCCGGCAGCCGTTTATGTATTCGTGACGGATTCCGATGGAAAAGCCCGTCTGCAGATCAATGCAGCGAATTGCCTGCACTGCAAAACCTGCGATATCAAGGACCCGACACAAAATATTGTCTGGATCGCTCCCGAAGGCGGAGGCGGACCGAATTATCCCAATATGTAAAAAACGTTTTATTCATGCCATAAATACACGCGTTTTTTTCGGAAGACGTCGTTTTTTCTGAGAAAGTTCTGCATTTCCCGAGAGGGGATGGGGTAAGATAAAAGAGATACCCCGAAAAAATCGAAGCTCTCGGACCTGAAGGAAATGCGATGCGAAATGCAGTGACGCCTGAAGTGCTGGAACTCGTCATTCGTGGCGATTACAAAGACCCGTTTACCGTGCTGGGAATGCACAGGGAAAAAGGGAAACTTGTTGTCAGGGCATTGCTTCCACAAGCCGTATCCGTATCCGTCATCGATTCATCCACGGGCAAGGAAATCGCACCCATGCAAAGATGGGGCGATACGGCCCTGTTTGTCGGCGAAATGGCAGGAAAAAAGGAATTGTTTTCGTATCGCCTTAAAATCGACTGGGGCGATCATGTCCAGGAACTGGAAGACCCGTATCGTTTCCCTCCCGTTCTGGGCGATATCGATGTCTGGCTCCTGTCTGAGGGGACGCATCATCGTCCCTTTGAAAAACTGGGGGCCCATCCCGTTGAGGTGGATGGGGTAACCGGCGTCAGTTTCGCCGTATGGGCACCGAATGCCGGGCGGGTTTCTGTCGTCGGCGATTTCAATGGATGGGACGGCCGTCGGCACGTGATGCGTTTTCGTCATGAATGCGGCGTCTGGGAAATGTTTGTTCCACATGTCATGCCGGGGGATTTCTACAAATATGAAATCCTGACGTCAGACGGAAAAATACAGCTCAAGGCCGATCCCTACGCTTTCCGTTCACAGTTGCGTCCCGACACGGCTTCCGTTGTTCACTGGCTGCCCCCCCTCATTGCATCCGACAGGAAACGAAAGGATGCGAATGCGCTCGATGCGCCTGTCAGCATTTACGAAGTGCATCTCGGTTCATGGCGATTGCCGCAGGACGGACGTCGCTGGCTGAGTTATCGGGAATTGGCGGAACAGTTGATCCCCTACGTCAGGAGTCTCGCATTCACGCACATCGAACTGATGCCGGTAAACGAACATCCTCTTGACGATTCATGGGGATATCAGCCGACCGGTCTTTATGCGCCGACAGCCCGTTTCGGCACTCCCGAGGATTTCCGGTATTTAGTCCAGACAGCGCATGACAACGGGATCGGTGTCATCCTCGATTGGGTTCCGGCCCACTTCCCGGCCGATGCGCATGGACTGGTGAATTTTGACGGAACAGCCCTTTATGAGTATGCTGACCCGAAAGAAGGTATCCATCAGGACTGGGGCAGCGTCATTTACAATTACAGCCGTACCGAAGTCAGCAATTATCTCGTCGGGAATGCCCTGTACTGGATCGAGCGTTACGGGGTGGACGGCCTTCGTGTCGATGCGGTAGCGTCCATGCTCTACCGGGATTACAGCCGCGCTCCGGGACAATGGATCCCGAACAAATACGGGGGCCGGGAAAACCTGGAAGCGATAGCGTTTTTACGCAAAATGAATGAAATCGTGGGAGTAGAGAGGCCGGAAGCGGTCACAATGGCGGAAGAATCGACCAGTTTCCCATCAGTGTCACGTCCAGTCTGGGACGGTGGGCTTGGTTTTCATTACAAATGGAATCTGGGCTGGATGCACGATACATTGGCTTATATGCATGAAGACCCTATTCATCGTAAATACCATCATGACAAAATGCGTTTCGGCCTGATGTATGCCTGGTTTGAAAATTTCATTTTGCCGCTTTCGCATGATGAAGTCGTTCATTGCAAGGGTTCCCTGATCGGCAAGATGCCGGGGGATGAATGGCAGCGTTTTGCCAACCTGAGAGCGTATTACGGTTTCATGTGGGGATTTCCGGGCAAAAAACTCCTGTTCATGGGGGGTGAGTTCGGCCAGTACAGTGAATGGAACTCGAACGGCAGTCTTGACTGGAATCTCCTGCAATATCCCCTTCATGCAGGGATACAGCGTGTGATCCGGGATCTCAATACCGTATATCGAGATTTCCCTCCCTTATACAAACGGGATTTCGATCCGGACGGCTTCGAATGGATTATCCATGACGACCTGGACAGTTCGGTATTCTCTTTCCTGCGCAGGGATGAAAACGGCCGGTTCGTCATTGTCATGAGCAATTTCACGCCTGTTCCGAGATACGGATACCGTTTCGGCGTGCCCGAGGCAGGCTGGTATCGCGAAATCATCAATACCGACGCCGTCATTTATGGCGGAAGCGGTATCCATAACAATGAGTTGCTGGCGCAGCCGGTTCCATGCAATGGCTTCGGCTGGTCTGTGGAAGTGACTGCGCCTCCTTTGGCAACCTGCATGCTGGTCAAAAAAGAGGAGTGATGCGAATGGGTGATTTTGTCCAGTTGCAACCGGGTTCATCGTCACCACTCGGTGCCCATTGGGATGGAAAAGGCATCAATTTCGCCCTGGTTGCGCCTTCCGCCGACTCGGTTACACTTTGCCTTTTCGACGAGGTCGGTCTGGAAGAAAAAGTGCGCTTGCCGATGCCATCTCTGGAAGACGGGGTGTGGAGCGGCTATTTGCCCGATGCAAATCCCGGGCTGGTTTACGCCTATCGCGTTTCCGGTGAATATGCACCGGAAAAAGGCATGCGATATAACGCGAACAAGGTTTTGCTCGACCCCTACGCACGTCAGGTCATCGGGCAGTATGACGGGCAGGATGCGTTTTCCGGGGAGTCAGAAATCGATACGGCGGTATTCGCCTTGAAAGGCAAGGTCGTCAACGAAGTGTACGACTGGGAAAATGTCGCGTCGCCCCGCATCCCGACGGCGCAAATGGTTTTGTATGAATTGCATCCAAAAGGATTCACCCGACTGCATCCGGACATTCCTGAAAATATCCGCGGGACTTACGCTGCGCTGGCTGAACCGGTCGTTCTGGACTATCTTGAAAGGCTTGGTGTGACGACGGTCGAGCTGCTTCCGATGTTTTCAAAAACAAGCGAGGCACGTCTTACAAAGATGGGGCTCGTCAATTACTGGGGTTACAATACCATCGGTTTTTTTGCGCCGGAGAACGCCTACTGGTCAGGACGTCCGGATACGAGTCCCCTGTCGGAATTGAAAGATGCCATCAAGGCATTGCACAGGCGTGGCATCGAAGTCATTCTCGACGTGGTGTATAACCATACTGCGGAAGGGGATGAAAGGGGGCCGACGCTCTCTTTCCGGGGCATCGATAACGCCATGTATTATCATCTGCTCCCGGATGATGCCGCCCGGTATGAAAACTGGTCCGGATGCGGCAATTGCCTGAATCTGGGTCATCCACGTGTTTTGCAGATGGTGATGGATTCGCTTAGATATTGGGTCGAAGAGTTCCATATCGACGGTTTCCGTTTCGATCTTGCCCCCATTCTGGCGCGGGACCATATTCAATATTCCATCAATTCGGGTTTTTTCCGGGCAATTGCCGAAGATCCGGTTCTGACTCACGTAAAGCTGATTGCCGAACCCTGGGATATGGGTCCTGATGGTTATCAGCTGGGCAATTTCCCGTATGGCTGGCTGGAGTGGAACGACAAATATCGCGACGTCATGCGTTCTTTCTGGCTTCATCAGGGACCATCGCTGGGTGAGTTTGCCCGTCGTTTTGCCGGTTCGGCCGATCTGTTCCGCCACAAGGAAAGGCCCCCTGTTGCCAGTGTCAATTTTATTACGGCGCATGACGGATTTACCCTGATGGATCTTGTCAGTTACAACCACAAGCATAACGAGGCGAACGGTGAAAACAATCGGGATGGAACCGATCACAATCTGAGCTGGAATTGTGGGCAGGAAGGGGAAGCGACTCTTTCGGAAGTGATTTTGCGCAGAAAGAAATTGCGCAGGGCATTGCTGGCGACTCTGTTGTTCTCGCAAGGAACGCCCATGCTGGTGGCCGGTGACGAATTCGGCCATTCCCAGAAGGGAAACAACAACCCGTATTGCCACGATAATGAACTGACATGGCTGGACTGGGAAAAGGCAGACACGTCATTGCAGGAATTCGTTGCCAGTCTGATTGCCTTGCGCAAGCGTTATCCGGCACTGCGGCAGAGTAAATGGTTCACGGAAGACAATATGACCTTCGATAACACGGATGCGGTTATCCGCTGGCTTTCACCGACCGGATCGGAAAAGATGGGAAGTGCCTGGACCGATAAAAGCCTGTTTTGCATGGGAATGTTGATTCGAACCAATAACCCTCCCAATACCTGCCTTATATTGTTGAATGCATCGCTGCATTCCATCATTTTCCGGTTGCCTCCGGGCCGATGGAAAGTGCAGGCAGACAGCAGTGATACGTTTGAAATCAAATCCAATCTGGAATTTCAGGTATTGCTGCCGGGAAACTCCATTTTACTGGCGGTCCCATGACAATCTTGCTAAGATGACAGTACAGTCTGTTATGAGTGTACAGCCTGTACAGAGGTATCTGATTGCGAGTCGTCCAAATCAAATACGGGAGCAGATATATGTCCATTCAGACAGTAGGCACGACCCCTTTTAACGACCAGAATCCGGGCACATCCGGTCTGCGCAAAACGATTTCGGTGTTCCGGCAGCCGCATTACCTCGAGAATTTTGTCCAGTCCATTTTCGATTCTGTCGGCGAACACAAGGGCAAGACGCTTGTGCTGGGTGGGGACGGCCGGTATTTCAACAGCAGGGCCATTCAGATCATCCTGAAAATGGCGGCTGCCAACGGTTTCGGAAAAGTCATGGTCGGGCAGGATGGCATCCTGTCGACACCGGCGGTCAGTTGCATCATCCGCAAATACAAAACCTTCGGTGGCATTATTTTGTCGGCCAGTCATAATCCGGGCGGTCCTGACGGGGATTTCGGCATCAAGTATAACGTCGGCAACGGTGGTCCGGCGCCGGAAAAAGTGACTAATGCCATTTTCAGCCGATCAAAATCCATTACGGAATACAAAATCGCCGATGCGCCCGATGTCGACCTTGGCCGTCAGGGCACGACCGAAATGAATGGCATGACGATCGAAGTGATCGATCCGGTAACGGATTATGCCGAACTGATGCAATCGCTCTTCGATTTCAATGCTATCCGGAAAATGTTTTCGGATGGCTTCACCTTGCGCTTCGATGCCATGCATGCCGTTTGCGGCCCTTACGCGACAAGAATCATGGAAGGGATGCTCGGTGCACCGGAAGGTACCGTCGTCAATAATATTCCTCTGGAAGATTTCGGAGGGCACCATCCAGACCCGAATCCGGTCAATGCCAGAGAGCTGATGGATTTCATGCACGGGCCCAATGCCGCCGACATGGGCGCAGCGACAGACGGGGATGGCGACCGGAACATGATTGTGGGACGGCACATCGCAGTCACTCCATCCGACAGTCTGGCGATTATGGCAGCCAATGCAAGTCTGATTCCGGGATATTCAAAAGGCATTGTCGGCGTTGCCCGTTCCATGCCGACATCAACCGCGGCCGACAAAGTGGCCGCTATGTTGAACGTCTCCTGTTTCGAGACACCGACGGGCTGGAAATTTTTCGGTGATCTGCTCGACGATGACAAGATTACCTTGTGCGGCGAGGAAAGTTACGGTACCAGTTCGAATCATATACGGGAAAAAGACGGTATATGGGCGATTCTGTTCTGGCTGAATCTCCTGGCTGTGACAAAAAAACAGGTTGCCGACATTGTTAAAGACCACTGGAAAAAATATGGTCGCAATTATTACTCCAGACATGATTACGTCAATATCGACAGCAAGCGGGCTGAAGAGCTGATGGAAAATTTGCGTGCGCGGCTGGATTCCCTCTCCGGCAAACGGTTCGTCACATATGTTATCGACAGGGCCGATGAATTCAGCTATACCGATCCGGTTGACGGGTCCGTTTCCCGAAGACAGGGTATCCGGATTTTCTTTACGGATGGCTCACGTATTGTTTTCCGGCTTTCCGGAACCGGAACGGTCGGGGCAACCGTTCGGGTGTATTTCGACCGGTATGAAAAAGACCTGCTCGATATGGAAATGCAAGAGGCATTGAGAGAACTGATCGATATTGCCGAAACGGTTGCAAAAATCGGGTTTTATACAGGAATGAAGGAGCCTTCTGTCGTGACCTGAGGTTTTTTGTAACACAGCAGGCAAATTTAACATACAGACATGAATGTATGTTAAATTGAAGAATATAAGCGGTAGGTTTTCGATAATAAAAATTGAATCGCAACGGGGAGCAGAATGAGATTTGTCGAAGATAAAATGCTTGTGGCGAGCCAGTTGCCCAAGCGTACTGTCGCTCTGGTTCTGGCGGGTGGTCGTGGTACCAGACTTCATCAGTTAACCGATAACCGGGCCAAGCCCGCAGTCTATTTCGGCGGCAAGTTCCGTATTATCGATTTCGCCCTGTCCAATTGCATCAATTCAGGGATACGCCGTGTCGGCGTCATTACTCAGTATCGTCCTCATTCACTCATCCGGCATTTGCAGCGTGGCTGGAGTTTTCTGCGGGGAGAACAGAACGAATTCGTCGATCTGATGCCTGCCGGCCAACAGATGGAAGAGGGGCTGTGGTATCGGGGAACGGCGGATGCCGTCGCCCAGAACAAGGGTATCTTGCGTTCGTATGAGCCGGAATACATTCTGGTTCTGGCTGGCGATCATATCTATAAAATGGATTATTCGATGCTGCTTCTGGATCATGTGGAAAGCAAGTCGCCCTGTACAGTGGCGTGCATCGAAGTACCCAGGGAAGATGCGACCGGTTTCGGCGTCATGGATGTAGATGAAAACCGGAAAATCACCCGTTTTCTCGAAAAACCGGCCGATCCACCGGGTATGCCGGACAATCCGGGCAAGGCTCTGGCGAGCATGGGCATTTATGTTTTCAATGCCGATTATCTTTATCGCTTGCTGGATGATGATTGTGGAGACAATACCTCATCCCATGATTTCGGCAAGGACATCATTCCTAAAATCGTCGGTCAGGGCAATGCGATGGCCCACTATTTCTCGATGTCCTGCGTTCCATCGGCACAGTTCGTTCCTCCATACTGGCGCGATGTGGGAACGATCGATTCTTTCTGGTCAGCCAATCTGGATTTGACGTCGAACATGCCTCAACTGAACATTTACGATGAGGACTGGCCGATCTGGACCTATCAGGAGCAGGAACCTCCCGCCAAATTCGTCCCCGATCCACATGGAATGGATGGCGTCATTTCCAATACGATGGTTTCCGGAGGCTGTATTGTCTGCGGTTCCAAAATGTCCAATACGATTCTTTTCTCAAAGGTGAGAGTGCAGGCTTTCTGTAATCTCGATCAGGTCGTCGTTTTGCCGAATTGTGAGATCGGGCAGGGATCGAAGCTGAAGAAGGTCGTCATCGACAGGGGATGCCGGATTCCGGAGGGAACGATTATCGGTGAAGACCCGGAACTGGATGCACAGCGCTTTTACAGGAGTCCCAATGGTGTTGTCCTGGTTACACAGGAAATGTTTGCCAAACTCTACAATTTTGAACATATACCCAAAGTTGAATAAATCAGTTGAACACGACAGGAAAAAAGGTCACCGATGCGGGTTTTACACGTTTGTTCCGAAATTTTCCCATTACTGAAAACCGGCGGTCTGGCGGATGTCACTGCTGCGTTGCCTGCCGAACTCAATAAAGAGGGGTGCGATGTCCGGATGCTGGTGCCGGGGTTTCCTGAATTCAAGCATGGTATTTTCGATCAACATCTTGTTGCAGAGCTGCCAGCCAAATTCGGGGCGCGTTCCGTCAAACTGATGTTCGGAAAAATGCCGGACACGGGTATTCCAGTCTATTACATCGATGCACCTGATCTTTATGACCGCCAGGGCAATCCTTATAACGACCCGAATGGACAGCCATACGCTGACAATCATCTGCGGTTTGCCCTTTTAGGCTGGTGCACCGCAAGAATCGTCGAAGGATTCGACTGGTTCTGGAAGCCGGATATCGTTCATGGGCACGACTGGCATGCGGGTCTGGCATTTGCCTATATCAAGGCACTTGAATGGAACAGTGGCCAAAGAACGGTCGGAACTGTATTCACCGTTCACAATATGGCTTATCAGGGTAATTTCCCGTCCTATACGTTCAGTGAGCTGGATTTGCCGTTTTCCATGTTAAATCCCGACGGTATCGAATTCTACGGACAGGTATCTTTTCTGAAGGCAGGTTTCTATTATGCCGACAAATTAACGACTGTCAGTCCGACCTATGCTGAAGAAATCCAGCATGGTGAGCAATCCTGTGGCATGGGCGGAATCGTACAATGTCGTTCGGATGATCTCGTTGGCATTTTAAATGGCGTTGATACCAGTCAGTGGAATCCAAAAACGGATACGAATATCGATGCCCGCTATTCGGTACGGTCAATGACAGGAAAGAAAAAATGCCGTCTGGCCCTGCAAAAAGAAATGGGACTTGAGCCGCAGGATGACAAACCGGTCTTTTGTGTCATCAGCCGTTTTGCTTCCCAAAAAGGGTTGAATCTGGTTGTCGAGGGCATGAATGCGATTATCGCCAATGGTGGTCAGGTCGTCATTATGGGAAATGGCGAACGCTGGCTGGAAGAACAGTTCGGGAATTTTGCTCGCGTTTATCCCGGCCAGGTCGCCGTTCGTATCGGTTACGATGAATTGAGGGCACACCGCATCTTTGCCGGAAGCGATGTCGTCATGGTTCCTTCCCGATATGAACCTTGCGGGCTCGTCCAGATGTACGGTTCGCTTTATGGAACCTTGCCACTGGTTCACCGTGTCGGAGGGCTCGCCGATACGGTAACCGATTGCACGCTGGAGAATCTGGCGGAAAACACGGCGACGGGCTTTTCTTTCGGGCAGTTCGATGTTTCCGCATTCGAGTCGGCGGTTCTGCGGGCGTTCGCGCTTTTCGGCAAACCGGCCAAATGGAGAAAGGTCCAGAAACACGGCATGCAGCAATCATTCAGCTGGAGGCACTCTGCAGAACAGTACGTTTCACTCTACAAACAAATAAAAATTCGTTAAAAAACATGATTTTTCATGAAATTGCTTTGAAATGCGCCGATTTTTCATGAAAATGCTTGAGTGATGCACTTGCAGGAAAACTGTCTGAACGGTTATATTTCTTATCATGTGCCGTGTAATTAACGAATCTTCTTTTCAATCGGTCATATGATTGAATCCAGTTTCAGAATACGGCGTTCACAAGCGTTTTTTGCCCCGGATTTCTTTGGAGAAAATATGAGTATGGAAAAGCCTTTGCATGAAGGATATCTGGCCAGCGATGTGGAAGCGTTGAAGCGTTCCATCTCGAACAATCTGCGCTACCGGTCGGGCAAAATTCCCCTGACGGCAACGCGCGGCGACTGGTTGCTGGCGGCTGAACTGGCTGTGCGTAACAGGCTCGTCGAACGCTGGATGAAATCGAATACGGCCTACTATACGCAAAACAGCAAGGTTGTATATTACCTTTCGATGGAATTTCTGATCGGGCGTACTTTCCAGAATGCGCTGGAATGTCTCGACATCAGGGAGGATATGGAAGAAGCCTTGCGGGATCTGGCTGTCGATATGGAAGAGATCACCAGTTATGAGCCTGACGCCGCGTTGGGTAATGGGGGGCTTGGACGTCTGGCAGCCTGTTTTCTGGATGCGATGGCAACTCTGAATATTGCCAATATCGGGTATGGTATCCGTTATGACTACGGCATGTTCAAGCAGGAAATCATCGACGGGTATCAGGTGGAAACGCCCGATTACTGGTTGCTGACCAGAGGCAATCCCTGGGAATTCCCGCGTCCCGAATTGCAGTTCAATGTCCGGTATGGCGGCCATGTCGAACAGCAGAATGGCCGGGCACGCTGGGTGGATTCCCATCGCGTTCTGGCAATGGCGTACGATACCATTATCCCGGGTTATGACACCGAGTGTGCAACGACTTTGCGCCTGTGGTCGGCCAAGGCGACATCGGAAATCAATCTGTCCGCTTTCAACAAGGGCAACTATGCGGGAGCCGTTGAAGCGAAAAACATGTCCGAAAACGTGACCCGTGTGCTCTATCCGGATGATTCGACGGCCTCGGGCAGGGAATTGCGCCTGATGCAGGAATATTTCTTTGTTTCGGCAAGTTTGCAGGATCTGATCCGTCGCCATCAGCTCAACCACGCCAGTTTTGACAATCTGGCCGAAACGATTTCCATCCATCTGAACGATACCCATCCCGTATTGGCTGTTCCGGAACTGATTCGCATTCTCGTGGACGAACAGGGTGTATCGTTCAAACAGGCATGGTCGCTGGCACAGCAGATTTTCTCCTATACCAACCATACCCTGATGAGCGAAGCGCTCGAAACCTGGACAGTTGAAATGCTGGGTCGTATCCTGCCCCGCCATCTGATGATTATTTTCGATATCAATAACGAATTTCTGTCGATGGTTGCGCAGAAATTTGAAAACGACAATGATCTTTTGCGAAGGGTTTCACTGGTGGATGAAGCGGGCGAACGCCGTGTCCGGATGGCTTATCTGGCTGTCGTCGCCAGCCATAAGGTCAACGGTGTGTCGGAATTGCATTCGGAACTGATGAAAGAGTCGATTTTCGCCGATTTTGCCCGGATCTTTCCGGAACGGTTCACGAATGTCACGAACGGCATTACGCCGCGCCGTTGGCTGTCGCAGGCCAATCCGTTTTTATCCGAACTGATCGACGACCGGATCGGCAAAAACTGGCGTCGGCATTTTGAAGAAATCGGCCGTCTGAAACCTTATGCAAACGACCCTGCTTTCCTGGGCAGCTTCAAGGCCGTCAAGCGCCAGAACAAGCAACGGCTGGCACGCTGGGTCAGAAATGTTTTGAACGTGAACCTGAATCCGGACTCCCTCTTCGATGTCCAGATCAAACGGATTCATGAATACAAGCGTCAGCTGTTGAACGTGTTGCATGTCATTACGCGCTATAACCAGATCAAGGCCAACCCGGACGTCAACTGGGTACCTCGTTCAATCATTTTTGCAGGGAAGGCTGCATCGGCTTATCAGATGGCAAAAGACATTATCAAGCTGATCAATGATGTTGCCGTCAAGGTCAACAATGACAAGGATATCGGTGACAAGCTGAAAGTAGTGTTCATTCCGAATTATGGGGTGAGCCTGGCTGAAATGATCATTCCGGCAGCGGATTTGTCCGAACAGATTTCAATGGCCGGTACCGAGGCGTCCGGTACGGGCAACATGAAACTGGCGGCGAATGGCGCATTGACGATCGGTACGCTGGATGGTGCCAATATCGAAATCATGGAACGTGTCGGATCGGACAATATATTCATTTTCGGGAATACGGCGGAACAGGTCGAGCAGATAAAGGCCAATAATTACCAGCCACGGGAGTATTACGAACGGATTCCCGAATTGAAACAGGCTCTGGACCAGATTCGTGACGGCTTCTTTTCGCCGGATGAACCGGGACGGTTCAGGGCCATTTACGATTCACTGATCAATTACGGGGATCGTTATCTGGTGCTGGCGGACTATGAAAGTTACATGGCAACGCAAAAACAGGTGGATACCCTGTATCGCCAGACGATCCGGTGGGATACGAAAGCGATCGCCAATGTGGCCGGTGTGGGATATTTCTCGGCGGATCGTGCCATTTCGGAATATGCCCGCAATATCTGGAATGTGGAGCCGATTGATCTTTAAAATTTTGACAAGGGGAAATATTTGATACGTTTGATCCATTTCAAATGTCGGGTATGAATCCGAAGTTAATATGTTGATCAAGGGAAATCATCGAAGGTTTCCGGAAACGGCCGATTTTGATGCTTGATTGAGGATCGCTTATTTTTACATGATGGGACAACGAAATGGACAAGCCGAAAGATTTATATGAAAAAGCCAGCCAGGAATTGAATGAATTCCGGGAACGACGTGTTGCTGAACGACGATCCAAACCTCGTGGGACACCGGATCGTCGCCAGGGACAGAATGATGAATTTCAGGAAAATTCCAAACATTCTCCACGCAAGGATTTGCATTGAAAATAATATGCCAATGCAAAAGCGCCGGGCATGCCGGCGCTTTTTTTTGATTGATGTTCTTGAAAGAGGTTCATTTTCCAGGCCATGCATTTATGAATGGAAAATATGACTTTTTTGTATTAATCTGACAGGATATATCAGGTCATTTTAATTTTTTATGTATCACCGAGATAAAAATATGGGCAAGCCGGCCAGCAAACCTGCGAAAGTCTGGAATGAGATTTTCGATAAGCCAGACTATATTTTCGGTACCGAGCCGAATGACTATCTGGTTGAAAAAAAAGACTTCTTTCACCCGGGGAAAAAGGTATTGATGGTAGCAGACGGTGAGGGCAGGAACAGCGTATGGGCTGCAGCACTTGGTGCCGATGTCGATGCTTTTGACCTCTCCGAAAAAGCGGTTGAAAAGGCGGAAAAACTGGCTGCGGAAAAGGGTGTTTCCGTCAATTATTTTGTCAGTGGCGTAAACGAGTGGGACTGGGAGGAAGAAAAATACGATGTCGTTGTCGTCATTTTCGTTCAGTTCGCCACACCGAATATGCGCTCGCACCTGTTCGCCAATTGCATTCGAACCCTTAAAAAAGGCGGTTTGCTGATTTTGCAGGGCTATACTCCAAAACAGCTGGAATACAAGACGGGAGGGCCTTCGATACCCGAGCATCTTTACACTGAAGAAATGCTTCGCGGCTATTTCGCTTCTCTTGACATTGTTGAGCTGAAAACGTATGACGCCTTTATCAGTGAAGGGCAGAGGCATACAGGCATGTCGGGACTGATCGGCATGGTTGCCAGAAAAAACGGATAAATATGAGTCGCTCCGGAGAAATTAATTGATATACTAATCATTTCTTCAATTGGATACAGGTTGTGTACTTATGGCAAAAGTGAAGTGTAAGATTTGCGGCGAAGAGATTGAGGAAGATATTCCAAAATGTCCACGTTGCGATTCTCTCGGCCCCAAAAGAGGGAAGAAAATCAAGATTATATTGCTTGTGGTCATGCTGCTTATCGTTGCCGGTTTCGCTACCAGTTTTTATCTGCGTATGGATGAGGTAGAGAAGCCTTACGAGGAAATTGCAAAAGAACGACACGATGAAAAGCTCCAGAGAAGGGCATTGACGGCAGCACTGATGCTGAGAAGCCGTATAGACGACGGTCAATCGATGAAGCTTGAATCCGTCCAGTCCAACATGGATGGTTCCGTTTTGTGTTTCCAGTTTACGGAAAAGGACGGGCAGGGCAAACTGGTGAAATCCAGGGCATCGTTTGTAGATGGAGAGATGGACCGGTCGGAGGCCGGATGGAAACTGTTCTGCAATGCCAGGACATTGCGTCCAGTGAAAGTGGAAAGTCCGGAACTGAATTGATCGGCTGTCCTGTAAATGCTCCTGTCCTGAACCGGGTTCAGTCAGGAGCGTTTTGTTTTTTGCATCCGTTTGACCACAGTGGAAGTGTCATTTGCGAATTGATTGCCGAACCATGTCTCCAGTTCCGATGCAAAAAGGATGGCTTCGTGCCGCAATTCATTCATACTGCGCTCTATCCCGATTTTCCACGTTAATGTCCAGATGGCAATTCCTTCATGGTTTGTTCCAGCATCGCATTCATCCTGCTCAGGATGGACACCATTTTCTGCTGCATGACAGCGGACGTTTTTTCGAGAATGACGGGTGTTTTTTTGACAAACATTTTACCTGTCGGCGATTCGTAAAAAGCGATCAGGTCATTCAGTTCTTTTTCGGTGAATGTCTCACGATAGATGCGGATATAGGAAGGCATCATTTTTTCCCATGACAATTCATCCCTGATTATTTTTTTGTATTTCGTCAAAAACGATTCGACAAACGCTTTTTGTTCGGCAGTCGGTTTCTCACGCATCAGCATGGGTTTCAAAGTCGAATCGACAATTTCATCCGAATCTGCAATAACTGAGTCATACATTTTTTTCGCATCGGTCAATGTCAGCAGTTTTTCGATGGAAGCATCCTGGACAGGCGTTGCGTAAACCGGTGATGCCAGCAGGGCGATCAGGAAAATGAAAAACAGACGTCTCATGATAGTGTCCTTGTGAATGAGTTCGTTTGGTGCATAAAACGAAACATGATAAGAAAATCGGAAAATGCCCTGAAATACATTCCAAAAGGATATCAGATGCAGAGAGGAAATAAAAAAGATGAGATATTGATCAATGTAAAAAATGAAAATTTTTTTACGTTCATTATCGATAAGGCAAAAAGGATAGACCAGGTTTAGAACAGGATTTTCAAAGGAAGAATCATGATTTGCAAAGAAAAGATTTCTGCTCTGGCACTCAGTGTCATGACCCTGTTTGGCATTGCGTTGACAAGTGGGTCGGTGTTTGCCTGTACCCGCATTTTGTATGTCGGTGAACAAAATATGGTTGCGACAGGCCGTAATATGGACTGGAAAGAGGATATGAAATCCGATCTCTGGATTTTTCCACGCGGAATGGAGCGTAACGGTCTTGCCGGCCCGAATTCCCTGAACTGGGAATCGAGATACGGCAGTGTTATCACGTCCGGTTATGGTGCAGGAAGTACCGATGGCATGAATGAAAAGGGGCTCGTGGCCAATCTGCTTTTTCTGGTTGAAACCGATTATGGAAAACCTTCCGGAAATGAAAAGGTGCTTGCCCTGAGTCTTTGGCTCCAGTATTTTCTGGACAATTACGCTACTGTTTCCGAAGCGGTTTCCGCCCAGCAAAAAAATCCGTTACATCTTGTTTTTTCCAAAATCATTCCGAACGGTTCCGAACCACGTGTGCATTTGTCCATTTCCGATTCGTCAGGAGATTCCGCCATTTTTGAATATGTCGAGGGCAAGCTGAATATTTATCATGGCCGGGAATATAAAGTCCTGACCAATTCTCCGGTTTACAACCAGCAACTGGCTATCAATAATTACTGGAAAGAAATCGGTGGCTTTGTTTTCCTTCCCGGAACGAACAAATCTTCCGACCGTTTTGCACGGGCTTCTTTCTATCTCGATGCCATTCCGAAAAAAGAGGACCCGAACTACATCAGCGGCGTACCGGGAAAATCGTATGATTATCAGGCTGTCGCGCAGGTCATGAGTATTTCACGTGCGGTCAGTGTCCCACTTGGCATTTCGATACCGGACAAGCCCAATTTGTCTTCCACGATCTGGAGAACCATTTCGGACCAGAAAAACCGGATTTACTATTTCGACTCCGCAACGAGACCGAACGTGATATGGGTCGCTTTCGATAAGCTTGATTTCCGCAAGGGAGCTCCGGTCAAAAAACTGGATCTTCAAAACAATCAGATTTATTCCGGGGAAGTTTCCTCTTATTTTATTGAATCGAAACCATTGATGTTTATGGACGCGTTCTGAAAAAAGCCTTTTCCAGTCATGATGAAACAGACTATGCCATTTTGAAAATGCCTTCTCAGAATGAATAGGTGATTCCGCTTTCGATGACGAGATTGCCTGAACGGGAAACCATTGGGCTATCCTTGATTTCGCCGGGCATTCTTTCATAGCGGCCTGTCAGGAAAATCCCCCAGTTTTTCGAAATGGAATACATGGCGGCAGCGTCAATGTATGGAGAAACGGTGCTTCCGGGATCGTAAGAAGGCAATTCGGTGAATTGCGATTCTTCCCGGCTGATGCCGAAATAATATTTATTGTATTTGGAACTTTGCCACTGCAATCCGCCGCGGATGGCCATACCGAACCGTCCGATCCGGAAAGGGGCTTCATAGCTGGCGTCTGCCGTGAAACCGTTATGCCGGTCCAGAACGTCGGCAGCGACAGAAGTAAAGAAATTGCCGACATTTGTCTTGTACTGATAGTTGAGGCTTGCCATTGCCGTTATTTTACGGGTGCGTAATTTTTTCATGGCACCATTGGCATGATCGTTATTGAATTCAAGGTCAGTAATGCCGATGCCGACATCGACTTCATGAGAGTTGTTTTTGACGAGATAAATTCCTGCCACATCATCGTCGATGTAAAAACGATCGCTGTCATACATGATGACTGGCATGAATTCACCATGGTTATTGTATTTTTTGTATGGGGTATTCGCGTAGTGGGTACCTGCACCTATGGTGAGTGTATCGGCCAGAACAGGCACGCTTGATGACGCTAAAATCAGGCAAGCCGGTGCCGTCAAGCCCAGTGTGCCAATCAAGTGTTTTTTCATGAAAGTTTGTTTGAATGAATCAATTCAAGTGATTTTGTGGATACAGTTGGCAAAGTGTAACAAAATGTAAGGAAATTTGAATGCTGAACATGTGTACTGATTACCGTAAACATGGGGGGGAAAATCCTTAAAATATTCATGCTATCATTTCGACCCGATGTAATTGCATTGTAACTTTACCTCTTAGTCATTGCCGAGTTTTTTTATTGATCAACCCAGCTTGACGATTTTTTTCAAAAGGTTGGGTACAATCGGTCACTAAAAACGTTTTACCAAAAGGGGTCCTTCATGGGACGCTCTTTGATAAATGAAATCTGGTCTCTTTTAAAGGAATGAAAATGACCAAGAATGAGTTGCATGCCGGGCAGCAAGTGCCTGATGACGCTCAGTTGCTGGCGGACGAAGCGAAATACTGTTCGTTTGGCGATACTGTCCATTATGTTGAACATCCCAATATTTTCGCTCATTGCGAAGGGAGTTACATGTATGACACCGCCGGAAAATCTTACCTGGATCTCCAGATGTGGTATTCGGCGGTCAACTTCGGTTATGGAAACGAACGACTGAACAATGTTCTGAAAAGACAGATCGACACTCTGCCGCAAACCGCCAGCCAGTATTTGCACCCGACAAAAATCCAGCTGGCGAAAATGGTTGCCGAAGACATGAAATCGAAATTCGGTCTGGATGGACGTGTCCATTTCAATGTCGGCGGGTCCCAAAGTATTGAGGATTCCCTGAAACTCGTCCGTAATGCCACTCATGGCAAAAGCCTGATGTTCGCCTTCGAGGGCGGCTATCATGGCCGTACGCTGGGGGCGTCTGCCATTACTTCAAGCTACCGCTATCGCCGCCGTTACGGCCATTTCGGCGACCGCGCGCAGTTCATTCCGTTCCCGTATCCTTTCCGACGCCCGAAAGGCATGACCGCTGAAGAATACGGTGAGCACTGTGTCAATGAATTCGCACGTTTGTTCGAAACCGAATATAACGGGGTCTGGGACCCCAAAGTCGGTGAATCCGAGTACGCTGCGTTTTATATCGAACCGATTCAGGGTACCGGTGGCTATGTCGTACCACCGATGAATTTTTTCAAGGGAATCAAAAAGGTTCTCGACCAGTACGGTATTTTGCTGGTTGTCGATGAAGTCCAGATGGGTTTTTATCGTACCGGTAAATTGTGGTCCATCGAACATTTCGGCGTGACTCCGGACATTCTGGTATTTGCCAAGTCGCTGACGAACGGCCTGAATCCATTGGGTGGTTTGTGGGCACGTGAAGAACTGATCAATCCGACGATCTTCCCGCCGGGATCCACCCATTCCCCCTTTGCGTCCAATCCGTTGGGTACGGCATTGGGTCTGGAAGTCATGCAGATGCTGAAGGAAACGGATTATGAAACGATGGTCATGGCAAAGGGTGCCCATTTTCTCGAAGGCCTGAAGGATTTGCAGAAACGTCACCGGGAAATCGGGGACGTTGACGGTCTGGGTCTGGCACTTCGCGCTGAAATCTGTACTGATGACGGTTTTACACCGAACAAGGCTTTGCTCGACAAGATGGTTGAAATCGGCCTGTCTGGCGATCTGGACTGGAAGGGCAAGAAAATGGGCCTGATTCTGGACGTGGGCGGATATTACAAGAACGTCATTACACTGGCGCCATCTTTGCATATCACTACTGAAGAAATCGATCAGGGACTGGCGTTGCTGGATCAACTGATCACCAGAGCAAAAAACGCTTAACTTTTCGAATTCTCCTATCCGGTAAAACCGGATGGGAGATTTGCTTTTTTCAATGGGGATATACATTGTCTTACCGGAATCAGCTCGAACCCGATATACTGGTCAGTCAATTTATCCAACATCCTCCTGAAGGATTTTCAGTTTCGTCGGTTGCAGGAAATGTGCCTGCGTTTTGCATGAATTTCGATTTGCTGACGACGATGGAAGCCGCCCTGCAGCAAAAAATCCTTCATTTTCCCCTTTATCGTTTCTGGGGAAAATGGCTACGCTTTTTTTCCTGTTTTGTCGGAACGACAGTTTCGGAGTATTCACTTTTTCCTGAAACCGGGTCACCAGCTGAATTTGCCCTTGAACTGAAGCAGACGCTGGCGAAACATTTTCCCTTTTTGATCGTCAAGGATATTCCGCAGGAATCCCCGCTTCTTTCCGCGGCGGACAATGCCTATTCCAGCCAATGCGTTGATGAGCTGGAAAAACAGGGTTTTCTGATCATGGAAGGACAGGCACTCGCCTGGCTTCCCGTCGATTATGCCGGTGAAGCCGATTATCTGGGGCGTTTGTCGGGTTCGCGTCGCAAGGATCTGAAGCGCAAACTGAAAAAACGGAGTGAGGTCGAGGTACGGATTCTGAATGGGGGCGATCCCTGTTTTCTTGAACCGGAAACACTGGATCGGTATTATCGGCTTTATCTGAATGTTTTCGATCAGAGTGAAATCCATTTCGATTTATTGTCGAAAGCATTTTTCTCTGCCCTGTTGCAGGACAAGGTGGCAGGCAGCGTCATCTTCACCTATTATCGTGACGGGCAGCTGATTGGTTACAATATCTGTTTCGTCAGGAATGGCGTCCTGATCGACAAATATATCGGACTGGAATATCCGGCTGCACGAGAATGCAATCTTTATTTTCTGAGCTGGTTCGAGAATCTGAATTACGCTCTGGAAAAGGGACTGAAGACTTATGTCGCAGGCTGGACCGATCCGGAAATCAAATCGTATCTTGGCGCACGTTTCACCTTTACAAGACATGCGGTTTATATCCGCAATCCACTGTTGAGATTCGTTTTACGCCGTATGAAGCGGCTCTTTGAAAACGACCGCCAGTGGCAGGAAGCGACAGTATCCGACAAGGCTGATTGAATATGATGGGAAAACCAGTCATTCTCGATTTCGACCAAAGCACCGGAAATGTTCCGGGAGCAGCTGTAATCAAGCTGTCTGCATGGCAGGACGAGATTCGCTATGGCTGTTCCATGAAGACATTCAAACGGCTGGGCAATTTGCTCGACCGGGACTTGCCTCCGGATTACGGGACAGTTCTCATGGGAAGTGGTGATTTTCATCATGTGAGTGCCTTGCTGGTTGAAAAAGCTTGCACCAGACTTGAGTCTTCAGACTCTCTGGAACTCGTCGTTTTCGACAATCATCCCGACAATATGCGTTTTCCTTTTGGAATTCATTGTGGCTCCTGGGTTTCTCATGCCTCGAAACTGGACAGAGTCAGCCATATCCATGTTCTGGGAATTACGTCTGGCGATATTAGCGCCGCTCATGCATGGGAAAATCGCTTAAGACCCTTGTATGAAGGAAAGCTGACATACTGGTGTATGGACGTTAATATCGGCTGGATGAAAACACTCGGATTGGGTCGTGCCGGTCGGCGTTTTAACTCACCCGATGCGCTGGTGGATGCTTTTGTTGAAGTCCAGCGTCAGCGACAGTTACCGGTATATCTGTCCATCGACAAGGATGCCTTTTCGAAAGAGACAGTGTGTACCAACTGGGATCAGGGGCGCATGGCCGAACCACATCTTTTGCAGATAATCGATGTCTTGAAGTCCAGACTGATTGCGAGTGACATCAACGGTGAAGTGTCCAACTGGACGTATCAGAACCGCTGGAAACGGTGTCTGAGCTGGCTGGACGGTCAGGAACCGGTGCCGGAGAAAGAGCTGCAAACATGGCAGAAACAGCAGCAGGAATTCAATTCGCGCATTCTGGCAGCCTTGCAGCGATAAACTAAGGCAGCAATTTATCCTTGTTGACTTGCAACCAGTTCCAGCGCCTGACAAATTTTTTCGAATCGGTCATCATCCAGCCAGAGACTGTTTGATATCGTTAACATCCGGTTCGCAAAGTCACGTGCGTTTGGAATAAAGGTGTCCGGGATTATCTTTCCAAGATAAGAATAGTCTGGCAATGCATGCATAAACAGGCGTGTTACGCCAAGCGGTGAGGGCCAAAGACTTTTCAATGCTTCATCCCGGCTTGGCCTGTCAGGCATAAGCACCATCAGAAATGGCCATACTCCCTGTGCATCGTTTTTATCCCGAATGACTTTGATGCCAGAAATGGCATCGAGCCGGTCACATCTTTGCAATGCCTGCTGGCAGGTTTGTTCCATGAATCGGGGCAAGCGACTCATGGCGTTAGCACCCACCTTCTGTCGCCACTGGCTGATACGGTGCAAGGGAATTTTGAAATCGAAAACGTCGCCAATGGCTTCTTCAGGATGGTTTGTTTGCAGGGCTTTTCTTCTGGTTTGTCCGTAAACGTAATGAAGGCCTTTGGGATTGTAAAAAAAGGTATATCCGGTCAGTTCAAGACAGCGGCGCAGCTCGAATAAAGAATCAGTCGGAATAATTCGCTGGCTCGTTTCGGAAAGCCGCTGGCGCAATTCAGTGTTATTGGCTGTCATGAGACCACCTTCGAATGTGGACAGGCCTTTACCGACTGCGAGACTGTAAAAAGTGATGTCTCCGTGTTTGCCCACATCAGCACCCAGTGCCTGAGCAGCGTCTTCAATGACTGTTGCACCAACCGGCTCAGCCAGTCTTTTGACGGCAGGAATGTCAGCAACACGTCCACCAAGATGGGTTGGAAGAACAGCCAGCGTGTTCTCGTTGATCAGTGCGGCAAGCTGTTCCATATCGAGATCGAAATCGTCGGGAGCCAGATCACACGGTCTGATTTGCAATCCGCAATGAGCAATGGCGATGGGAACCAGAGGGCAGGTATAGGCGGGAATAATGACTTCGCTGCGTGGTGAGGTGTTTTTAAGCGTACTGAGCGCAACGACGAGGCAGGCTGTGCCGGAACATTCGACCTGTGGTGTCGGGAGTCCCATTATCCGCGAAGCCGTGTCGGCGAGATCGCCTCCGCTGGTGAACAGGTCACGAATGGAGGGAGGCAGTCCTGCAGTAGGGGGAACCTCGTAGTGCCTCGCCATTTTTACTCCAGTGCTTTTCCGGTTTCTTCCGTTTTCTCTTTATCAGCCAGTTCTTTTTCTGCAAATGCCAGACAGATGATACCACCTACGATAAGTGCCGCGCCGATCAGTCCCGGCAGGGTGATTTCTTCATTGAAGACCCAGACGGATGCGATCATGACCGTGACGACTTCAAGGTGCGATGCGGCGAACGCAGGCCCGACCGGTGCACGTTTCAACAGGGTCATCCATGTGAAGAAAGCGCCGATGTATCCGCCAATAGCCATGTAAACATAGGGTTGCCAGAAAACACGGCCCAGCCAGGGCAGATCGAAGGTCAGTGGCAATGCATGAATCGCTGTCATTTTGAAACTGCATTGTCCCAGTGTGTCGAAAAACATCAGGAAAGCAAAGCCGACGAGATAAAAGGTAATGCGTTTCATGAAAATGCCCCCACGACAGCTACGCCTGAAGCGACGAGCAGGATACCTGTCAGACGCAAGGGAGTCAGTTTTTCCTTAAACAGAATACGGCCGACTACCATCACGGCAATGATATTGACGGAACCGAGAAGAATACCTTCAGAGAGCGGGACCAGAGTGAGGAATGCCAGCCATAACAGGAACTCGCCAACATACGCACCGATGCCGACCCATAGCCAGCCATTGGAAAACAGATTGACCCAGTAATGCCAGCCTTCGCCCTCTTTCGATATGGTTGCTGCCCGCTTGAAAGCAAGCTGTCCCAGCGTATCGAGAATGACGTTGCCAAGCCAGGTAAGGATGACCAATGTATTCATTTTGGTTGCCTATCGGACTCCTGATCGCAAGATGCCACTATATTCCTGAAGAAATCAATCGATTCCTCGATAACTTGCCGACGTTGCCGATCGATCGTGATCATATGATAACTGTCTTCCAGGGGTACGAATTTTGTCGGGGCGGCAACGGAATGCTCGACGACTTTTGCATTGGTATTGATATCTGCAATATCGTCATGACTGGAGTGCAGGATCAGGCATGGCGACTGGACTTTTGGCAAATCTTTTCTGACGATGGAAGCAAGTTTTTGCATTTCGGCGAGTGCCGGAAACGGATTTCCGGCCAGGCCTGCCTGTGTGCTGTCTCCACTGGCCATGCTTTCAGCCACCGTTGCCCTGATCCGTTCGTCTTTCAGTCCGTAAGGAGGCTGTTCCAGAAAAGACGTTTTCTGGAACAGGCCAAAACGCTTGAGCCATGTAAGAAGAAAGAAAAAGTGTTTGGCCCAGAATGGCATGCTCCAGCCATCGTAATTGAAAGTGACGCCATAAACCCCGACACCTTTGACAAATTCCGGGTGTTCGGCTGCCAGCTTCAGCGAGAGCAGGGCGCCCATGGACAAACCGGCGACAAAGACATGGTCGACCTGTTCTTTCAGTTTGAACGCAGCTTTTTCAACGCTTTT